>NZ_JAUBUJ010000207.1:0-4793 GCF_036705405.1 Microcoleus sp. B13-B6 | reverse complement strand
CACGACCTCGTACCTTACCAGTCAATGGGAGAAACCCGCAGCTTAACTCTAACCTACGATTCTCTCAGAGCAGACCCCAGACAGATCGTCCACTTCGGCTACAATAACGCCCCCGCCGATGCCGCGCAAAAATTAGTTGCTAAATTAACCGTAGATGCAGGCAAATTCAAATATCAAATACCCGGATATTCCGGCAACCAATACAGTTTAACCGGAGGCGAACACTTCTGGTCAATGCCCTCTAATGGAGGTCCCATCGACGCAGCGTTGCAAGTCGATATGAGTGCCTTGCCTTCGGGTCAGTACGACTATACTATTAACAGCGGCATCCGCCGATTTACGGGTACTATTTTTGCGGGTTCTTCAACCGACACGAAGGATAAGTTAGTTTCAGTCAACACAATTAACAGTCCTTTCGGCAGCGGTTGGGGAATAGCTGGATGGCAGGAATTAGTAGAAAATTCCGACTCTTCATTATTGTTAATTGACGGTGACGGCAGCGAATTGGTATTTGACAAATCCACAGCAGCAGGCGGAGGCTACGTATCTCCTCCAGGGGATTTCTCTAAATTAGAGAAACTGGCAGACGGCACGTTTACCCGCACCTTAACTGACAAAACTGTTTACAGTTTCAATACCGCCAAGCGTCTGGTTTCGGTTAAAGAAGCCAACGGCGACGAAACCAAATATACTTACAATTCATCCGGTGAGTTGTCCCAAATCATCGACGTAGCTGGGTTGATTACCAAGTTGACCTATGCAAACGGTAAAGTAAGTCAAATAGAAGACCCGGCTGGACGGTTGACGAAGTTAGAATACGACGGTGCCGGCAACTTGCAAAAGATTGTTGACCCCGATACCAAAGCGCGGACGTTTAGCTACGACAGCGAACGTCACATCACAAAAGAAGTAGACAAACGAGGATTTTCCGAACAAACATTATACGACTTTGCAGGTAGAGCAACGGGAGGAATTCGTAAAGACGGTTCGCAGTTGCAGGTGGCACCAGTACAGGTACAAGGACTTTATCGGAAGGAGGATACAACTAATCCTTTGAATGCGCCTGTAGCTCAACCTTTAAGTACAGTAATAGAGGCAAGTTATGCTGATGGTAGCGGTGGGGTAGTTACTCAGATTCTCGACCAAACAGGTCAAGTTGTTTCGGCAAAAGATGGAGGGGGAAATAAACCTACCTTTGAGCGAAATCAGAATTTCTTAGTGACGAAAAAGACTGACGCGCGGGGCAATACTACCTCTTACGAGTACGATGCTAAAGGAAATGTGAAAAGCATTTCGGATTCCCTTTCCGGTACGCCTCAAACACCCCCAAATAACAACGACGGTCAGTTGTTTGGGCCGAGAAATTATATAAACGCGAATGCTAGGGTTATTGCAGTAGGAGATGTCAACGATAACAGCACTGTTGATATTGTTACTGCTGGTTATGGCAACAGTGTATCAGTGTTGTTGGGTAACGGCGATGGCACTTTTGGCGTCAGAGATTACACTGTAAGCGACAGCCCAAACTCCATAGCTTTAGGGGATTTGAATGGCGATCTCAATTTAGATATCATTACTGTCAGTTCTTTTGGTGGTACTACTCCTAATGCAGGCCGGGTGTCAGTATTGTTGGGCGATGGTTCGGGCAATTTTACCCCTCAAGCTAATAATTATCCCGTAGCTTCTGGTGCTTTATCCGTAGCTGTGGGAGACGTAAATAAAGATGGTAAAAATGATGTCGTTACTGCTAATAATTCTAGCACCAATAGCTTGTCCGTGCTGTTGGGGAATGGCAATGGTACTTTGGCCACCAGCACGAATATCGCACTGAATTCGTCGCCAGAATTTGTAACTTTGAACGATCTAAATAAAGATGGAAATTTAGATATCATTGCCGCCAGCCCTTCTAGCGACACTAATCCTGCTAGCGGTAGGGTGTCAGTATTGTTGGGAAATGGCAGCGGTACTTTTGCCGCCCAAAGTAATTACTCCGTGAATGTTGGGGCGGTATCTGTAGCTGTGGGAGATTTGAATGGGGATGGCAATAATGACATCATTACTGCAAACAAACGTGACTCGAACGTTTCTGCATCTTTAAACAATGACGTATCTGTATTATTGAGCAATGGCGATGGTAGTTTTGGTGTGGCAACTAATTACTCAATTGAGTCAATAACGGGAGATTTTCATAATCCTTTGTCCGTAGCGGTAGGGGATGTGGATGGAGATGGAGATTTGGATGCAGTTATTTCCGGTCAGGGTTATGGTTTAGAAAGTGTATTTTTAAACAATGGTAACGGTACTTTGGCAATTCCAAGTGATGATAATTATTATTTCTATGCCTCCGATCAGGCTGTGGCATTAGCAGATATCGATCAAGATAGCGATTTGGATTTAATCTTCGCTGGTAGTGGAGTTAATGTTCGTTTAAACAATACTGTGCAAGCTGGTGAGGGAGGTGGTACTGGCAAGCGGAGTTATACTTACGACCCAGTTTTCAATCAAGTAACCAGCGAAACTGATGAATTGGGCCGCCAAACTCTTTACGAAATTGACCCGCTTACTGGTAACAGAAGAAAAGTTACAAACGTAGTAGGTGCTGTTGGCGACAGCGATGATGTTGTTACTAGCTATACCTACACAAATAAAAATCTAATTGACATTGAAACTGACCCCAACGGACGGGTGACAGATTACGATTATAACGATAAAGACCAGTTGGTTAAGATTACTGTTGCCTCTGGGACTCCTGATGAAGCGGTGCAGCAGTTTGAGTACGATGCTGCGGGGAATCAAAAGGCAGTAATTGATGAAAATGGCATCCGCACTGAGTACGAATACGATGCGATGAATCAATTGAAGAAGACGACGTTTGCCTCTGCGACTCCTGATGAAGCAACGCAGCAGTTTGAGTATGATGGTGCGGGAAATCAGACGGCAACAATTGATGAGAAGGGCAACCGTACTGAGTCTGATTATAATATCATGAATCAGCTCGTTAAGGTGACGGCTCCTGACCCGGATGGCAGCGGGCCGCTGACATCGCCCGTGACGAGTTATGAGTATGATTTGAATGGGAATCAGGTATTGATGGTTGACCCGTTGGGAAGGAAGACTGAGTATCGGTATGACAGTCGGAATCGGTTGGTTGAAACGGTGAATCCTGATGGTTCTAAGGAAAAGATGCGGTACGATTCGGATAACAATCAGACGGCGAGTTTTGATGCAAAAGGCAACCGAACTAACAAGGTTTATGATGCACGGGGCCGGTTAATTCGGGAGGTTGACCCTAGTGAGAAAGTTACTCGTTTTGAGTATAATGTTGCTAATCAAATGGTGGCTCAAGTTGATGCTAATAATAACCGGACTGAGTACAAGTATGATGAGTTGGGAAGGCGGACTGATGTTACTCAAGCGGCACAGACTACTATTGCTAGTACGAGCAAAACTGAGTACGATAAGGTGGGAAATGTTACTGCTGAAATTGATGGGAATAATAACAAGACTCAATACGTTTACGATTCCAGAAATCGGCAGACTCGCGTCATAGATGCTTTAAATCCATCTGGAACCACTACCACTGAATATGATGATGTTGGCAATGTCACATCCATCAAAGACCCAGTAAATAATACGACTAACTTCGTTTACGATGCCCGAAATTGGTTAAAATCGGAAACGAATCAATTTGGTAAAACTCGCGCTTTTGAGTACGATGATGTCGGCAATCTCACTCGCATTACTGACCGCAACAACCGCGTCCGTTCCTTTACTTACGATGCACTAAATCGGGAGACGGCAGAAAATTGGCTGAATACTACTGGTAATCCGATTCGGACAATTACTTCTACTTACGATGCAGCAAGTCAGCTAACATCTATTAAAGACCCTGATTCCACTTACCAGTTTAGTTACGACCCGAAAGGACGGCAAATTGCTGTCGATAATACGGGGACGCCAGGGGTACCGAATGTTCTGTTAAACTACACCTACGATGACGAAGATAATCTGCTGTCTGTCAGCGATACGATTAACGGCGCAGCTAAGGGGAATACTGCTTATAGTTATGACACGCTAAACCGGGTTAGCCAAGTTACTCAAAGCGGTAATGGTGTGGCGTCGAAACGGGTGGATTTTGGTTACGATGATATCGGTCAGATCAAGTCGGTGAATCGTTATTCTGATTTAAGCGGCAGTCAGTTGGTGAGGGGAAGTACCTACACTTACGATGCTAAGAATCGTTTGGATGTTCTGAGTCACGGTAGCGGGGTTTCTTATGACTTCGATTACGACAATGGAAATCGGATTACGAAGATTACAGATGTTGACGGGGTAACTAATTACACCTACGACAAGAACAATCAGTTGACGGTTGCTGACCATTCTAATAGCAACAAGCCGGATGAAAGTTTCAGTTACGATGCGAATGGGAATCGGACTAATTCTGGATATCAGACCGGAAGTAACAATCAATTGAATTCTGATGGTGTTTACAATTATGCTTACGATGATGAAGGGAATCTGATTCGGAAAACTGAGATTGCGAGTAATAAGGTGACTGAGTATGAGTGGGATTATCGGAATCGTTTGGCGGGTGTTTTTGATAGGAATGCTGGGGGGGATGTTACTCAGGAAGTAGGGTTTAAGTATGATTCTCAGAACCGTCGCATTTCCAAGAAAGTTGGGAGTAATGAGACTCGGTTTGTTTATGACAGGGATAATGTACTGTTTGATTTTGTGGCTTCGGGGTCGAATCAACCTGTTTTGGACAAGCGGTATTTTTACGGGACTGG
>NZ_JAUBUJ010000206.1:1327-4955 GCF_036705405.1 Microcoleus sp. B13-B6 | reverse complement strand
TTAATTGTTATTGTGGGATGGGCGTCCCGCCCGTCCAGAAAGGGCGGGCGGGACGCCCATCCCACAAGAACCATCACGCATTGTAAGTTATTTAATTCTCATTCCTTACCACTTTCCTGACATCGCGCCCTTGAGTCTCAATTCTTCTCGACTAACTAAAGCTTCGTAGTAATCGGGTTTGATTTCGAGGGCGACTCCGTAAGAGCTAATGGCATCTTGAGTTCGCTGCAATTTTTGCAAAACGTCGCCCCGCTGCGCCCAAGCTTCCCAGTTGTCTGGCTTGAGTTGAATCACTTGGTCAAAAGCGACGAGTGCTTGGGAATAGTTCTGCATTTCCCCTAGGATCAGACCTCGCTGTACCCAGCCTTGATAGTTATCCGGCCAGATAGTAATTGCTCGATCGTATGATGCTAGAGCTTGTTCGTACTGCTGCAATTTTGACAAAGCGTTGCCGCGTTTCAACCAAGCTTCAAAATTGTCGGGCACGATTTTAATTACGCGGTTGTAAGCTGCGACGGCTTCTTCGTAACGCTGCAATTTTTCCAGCGCTGCGCCTTGTTGCAAGCCTACTTTTGATGTAATTTCTGCTTCTGAAGTCAGAGAGATTACTTTATCAAAACAGGCGATCGCTTCTTCGTATTGCTGCAATTTTTCCAAAGCTTCGCCTCGCAAGTTCCAAGCTTCTAGAAAATTACCTTCAATTTGTAGGGCATTGCTGTAAGCGATAATTGCCTCTTTGTACCGTTCCAATCCTGCTAGGGCGATGCCTCTACCCAGCCAAGCTTCGGGAAAATTCGGATTAATTTGAATGGCTTGGTCAAAAGCAGCGATCGCCCCTTCAAAATCTCTCGATTCTGACAGTGTTTGACCGCGCCCGATCCATGCTTCGGGATAAAAAGAGTTAATTTGAATTGCCCGATCGAAACAAGCAATTGCCGCGTCGGCCCACTGGTGTTTGAGAGCCATTCCTTTATAAAACCAAGCTTCGCAGTCGTTGGGCTGCATTTGCAGTACGCGATCGTAAGCTGTCACCGCTTCTGCATATTTGTGCAATTTTGCTGAAGCAATGCCGCGATTGAACCAAGCCAGACTATTTTGTGGTTGCAGTTGAATGGCGCGATCGTAAGAAGTTACAGCTTCAGCGTAGCGTTCGGCTTTCATCAAAGCCAAACCTCGGTTCAGCCAAGCTTCCCAATTAGTCGGGACGAGTTTCAGCGCGCGCTCAAAAGCCGCCACGGCTTCAGGGTAACGCTCCGCTTGAACCAACACATTGCCTTGCCGATACCACATGGCGGGCAAATTCGGATGAAGTTGGGTTGCTTTTTTGTAACAGGTTGCGGCTGCATCCCACTGCTGCAATTCCTCTAAAACTCTGCCTCGCTGATACCAAGCTTCGTGCTTTTCTGAATTGATTTGAATTGCGGTGTCGAAAGCCGCGATCGCTTCTGAGTGATTTTGCAAACTTAACAGCCCTGTGCCGCGCAGCATCCAAGCCCAGTATTCTTCGGGATTAATTGCTGTAGCTCGATCGGCGCAGGCTACGGTTTCTGCGTAGGAATGCAGTTGCTTGTAAGCTTTGCCCAGATTCAGCCACGCCCTGGCCCAGTCCGGCTTAATTTGAACCGCTTTTCCGTAGCAAAGGACTGCCGCTTCGTACCTTCCTGCGGCGTACAATCTATTGCCCCGATCGTAATCTGGAAATGCTGCAAAAATTCTTAAAATCGGCGGCAGCAGAGCTGGTTGGGGGTTTGAGGAGTTTTCAGGAGCCGAAGTCGAGAGGTCTGGCATACGCCTTGCACATAAAAAATTTAGTGGGATAACAAGCTTGCGGTCTTATATATTAACTTATGCTTTTCTTAATCTCGCTGCTGTTTGGAAACAAATTTAGCATATCAGGCTTGGTGCGACCAATCATTTTTACTTAATTATAGTAGGTATAAAATTATGCACCCTTCCCACTTTCGGTACACCCCTGTAAGATACGGTCAGTCGATTTTAGATTTTAGATTTTAGATTTTAGATTGACAATCAAGCATCCAGGATACAAGCCCCCGGATTCATTCCGAAAGCAGACTCAGGACCCAGAAATAAAAAACCTGTATCCGATGAAACTTGCCCCCCGAATTTATCTCGCGCAAGTCAATGCTTAAATCTAAAATCTAAAATCTAAAATCTAAAATCTAAAATAGATTGACCGAAAGCATCCAGGATACAAGCAGATATGTCCTAATTCAGATTTCAAACCAAATTTAATATGTTAGAATTTTACGCGCTTTTAGATGTCACGGACTGTCATTGGGAGTCGATCGACTCGCAGCCGAATTATTGGTACGAAGGCCGTTGTCCTCAAAGTGGCGAGCTGCTGAGACTGCCGCGCACTCGAATGTCCGAGGATCTCGCGCGGGGTTTGATGCAGTACCTGGCGGCTGACGATTCCTACGATCGCGAAGGGAAGATGTACGGCATATTACTGGTGGAGAGGCCTTCGGGGGAACAGGGGATACTCAAAGCATTTTCCGGGCTGCTGAATGGTTGCAGCATTGTTGAAGGCTGGGTGCCACCGATTCCGGGACGAGCTCGTGTGGCTTTCGAGGAAGCCCGCACCTTAACTCAATTGGAGGAGATGAAACAGGAACTTATTGCACTGAATCAACTCCCGCAGCGACAAGAGTATGAAGCCTTATTTCGGGAGTTTGAAGTGCAAATGCAAGTTTTGAGCGATCGGCATCGCAATTGCAAGCAGCAGCGAGACGAAAAACGCCAGTTACTGTGTCAAACTCTCACAGCAGAAACACTAGAAATTGCCCTGGAACAACTGAATCAAGAAAGCCGTTTGGAGAAAATTGAACGCAGACAATTGAAACGACAGCGGGATGAAACATTGCAGCCCCTAAAACAATTAATTGAAGCTGCGGATCGACGGATGCGGGCGCTAAAACAGCAGCGAAAAGAACTTTCCCGCGAACTTCAAACGCAAATGCACGCGGCTTACACTCTGATGAATTTTTTGGGGAAATCGAGCTCCATCTCCTCATTGATGCCAACAAATTCTATTCCCACTGGCACCGGCGACTGTTGCGCGCCAAAATTGCTCCACTACGCGGCAGTACACCATCTGAAACCGCTGGCAATGGCTGAGTTTTGGTGGGGGCCACCATCTGGCGATAAGATACAGGGAGAATTTTATGGCGCTTGTGGCGATCGGTGTCAGCCGTTGATGGGTTTTTTGCTGTCAGGATTGGCTCAAAATCCGATTGTTTCTACTAATATAAATGAGGGTTTAACAGGCGGGCTAGAAGCCCAACCCCTACTCCCCACAAATCATCATATTTCTTGTGGAACGGGCATCTTGCCCGTTGCGGGCGGGTTAGAAGCCCAACCCCTACTCCCCACAAGCAATAATATTTCTTGTGGAACGGGCATCTTGCCCGTTGCGGGCCGGCTAGAAGCCCAGCCCCTACTCCCCACAAATCATCATATTTCTTGTGGAACGGGCATCTTGCCCGTTGCGGGCGGGCGAGAAGCCCAACCCCTACTCCCCACAAGCAATAATATTTCTTGTGGAACGGGCATCTTGCCCGTTGCGGGCGGGCGAGAAGCCCAACCCCTACTCCCCACAAGCAATAAT
>NZ_JAUBUJ010000206.1:0-1227 GCF_036705405.1 Microcoleus sp. B13-B6 | reverse complement strand
AAGCAATAATATTTCTTGTGGAACGGGCATCTTGCCCGTTGCGGGCGGGCTAGAAGCCCAACCCCTACTCCCCACAAGCAATAATATTTCTTGTGGAACGGGCATCTTGCCCGTTGCGGGCGGGCTAGAAGCCCAACCCCTACTCCCCACAAATCATCATATTTCTTGTGGAACGGGCATCTTGCCCGTTACCGAAATACTACCGATTATCTATGAAGACAAATGGTTGATTGCGGTCAATAAACCCTCTGGTTTGCTGTCAGTTCCAGGTCGTTATTTTGAAAATCAAGATAGTGTTTTCAGTCGTTTGCGGAACTTGTTAGCTGATAGTTTTAATTTGACAGTCGTGCATCGTTTAGACTTGGAAACATCTGGGATTTTGCTATTGGCGCGGGAGAAAGAAACTAGCAGTCAACTCAGGCAGCAATTTGCAAAAAAGCAGGTTCACAAAGTTTATGAAGCGGTGCTTTCGGGTACGGTAAAAATTGATGCGGGGACGATCGAACTCCCACTTTGGGGCGATCCCGAAAATCGCCCTTACCAGCAAGTCAATTGGGAGTGCGGAAAACCCAGCGTTACTCGCTTTCAGGTAATGGCGAGGGAAGGAAATTGCGATCGAGTCGAGTTTTTGCCGCTGACGGGACGCACCCATCAATTGAGGGTTCATGCAGCGGATGTTCGAGGGTTGGGGATACCGATTTTGGGCGATCGACTTTACGGATGTCGGGCTGCTGGGAAGCGGCTACACTTGCACGCGCGGGAACTTTCGTTTGAGCATCCGCAGTTGGGAGAAAGGTTATACCTACAGGCAGAAACACCATTTTGAGCTAAGGGCGATCGGGCAACGATCAATATCTGTAGAATAACAAGTAATTGCTTCAGCATCCAGAGTTTTAGTTGAAATTTGTGCTAACAGTAAGTCATAGTTTTCTTGATTTAATCCTAAACGAGGATGAAATATTACAGCATTATTGCTACCGACAGCGTTATCTAAATTAAGAGGATACTGTGTTGATTTTCGAGGATCGATAACGAGATGGCTGACAATTTATTTCAGCTTCATGTTTGTTGACCGAGCAGTAATTTTAGCACCTAACATATTAGATATCTGCTTTGGGAACCCGATCGACTTTTAATTTTAGCTCTAACGTATAGCGGTTCTCAAAAAAGTGAGGTATGCCCTATGCCCTATGCCCTATGCCCTATGCCCTATGCCCTATGCCCTAT
>NZ_JAUBUJ010000205.1:0-5006 GCF_036705405.1 Microcoleus sp. B13-B6 | reverse complement strand
AAGTTTCTCAACCTGCCGCTGTTGGGTCAATAGGACTGGGACTTGGGCATCCTCCAGCATGAAGGTGAGACGCTCTTTTGGATATGCTGGGTCTAGTGGTAGATAGGCTGCACCCGCTTTGAGAATACCGAGAAGTCCCACCATCATCTCAAGCGATCGCTCTACGCAAATTCCGACCAGCATTTCTGGTTCTACACCCAATTTTTGGAGGTGGTGTGCTAGTTGATTGGCACGGCAATTGAGCTGCTGGTAGGTTAGTTGCTCGTTTTCAAAGACTACCGCAACCGCGTTGGGAGTTTGCTTGGCTTGGGCTTCAAATAACTGATGGATACAGGTTTGATTGGAGTAATCTGTCTGGGTGTTATTCCACTCTACCAACAACTGATGCCGTTCGGTTTCTGTTAACAGCGGTAATTGACCAATTGGTTGCTCGACATTAGCGACAATACCCTCAAGCAAAGTCTGGAAATGTCCTGCCATCCGCACAATTGTAGCTGCGTAAAACAAATCGGTGTTGTATTCAAACCGACAAGACAGCCCTTCAGGTGTATCAACAATATCCAGGGTTAAATCAAACGCGGTAATTCCTCTGTCAAACTGGAAGTCATCAAATCTTAGACCTTGTACCTCCACAGTTTCATTAGGTACGTTTCGCAATTGGAACAATACTTGAAACAGAGGAGTATGACTCAAGTCTCGGTCTGGTTGTAGTTCTTCCACCAGTTTCTCGAAAGGAATACCCTGGTGTTCATAGGCTTCTATTGCTACCTTACGGACTGTAGCTAAGAGTTGAAGGAAAGTTAGCTTACTATCAACGTAAGTTCGTAAAACTAGGGTATTAATGAAAATCCCAATCAGTGTCTCTGTTTCTATGCGATCGCGTCCTGCGATCGGCGCTCCCACAACAATATCTTCCTGACCTGTGTAACGATGAAGCAATATCTTAAAAGCTGCCAACAAGGTCATAAACAACGTTACCCCTTCCCGTTGACTCAGAAGCTTCAGCGATTGGGTCAGGGACTTGGGTAATAACAGGGATTGCTTTGCACCTCGAAACGTTTGCACGGGCGATCGCGCTCTGTCAGTCGGTAACTCTAATACAGGTAAGTCACCGCCCAGTTGTCCCCTCCAGTAGGCAAGTTGTGACTCTAAGACCTCTCCCTGTAGATGCTGTTGCTGCCAATAGGCAAAATCTGCGTATTGGATAGGTAATTCAGAGACAGTCGATGGCTTTCCAGCACCAAAGGCTTCATAAAGCAAGGCGAGTTCTTTGAGGAGAACTCCCACAGACCAGCCATCAAAGATAATATGATGCAGGGTCAACAGCAGGATATGTTCTTGTTCGCCAAGTCTCACTAAATTGGCTCTGACCAAAGAACCAAACGCTAAATTAAAGGGACGTTGGGCTTCTTCTGTCGCTAGTTGTTGGAGTTTGGCCTGCTTATCTTGGCTTGGTAAATTACTAATGTCTACAATGGGTAAAGTCAAGGTCAAACTTGGAGCAATGACTTGAACTGGTTTCCCATCCACAGCCGCAAAGCTAGCACGTAAGACTTCGTGGCGACGCACAATTTCATTAAGACAAAACTCCAGCACTGCTACATTGATCCCACCGACGAGACGGATATTTGTGGGACGATTGTAAGCAGGATTCCCTGATTTTAACTGGTCTAGCAACCACATCCTAGTTTGTGCAAACGAGAGAGGAGCTTCTTTCTGATTTGCTCTTGGGGAGATGGTTTGGTGAGGATTAGCAACAGCCTTTTCCTTGAGTCTCTGCTCTAACAGCGCCCGCTTGGCTGGTGAGAGTTCAGCAATCCGTTTGTTGATATCATTCATATTTTCTGGCTTCAAATATCAAATTTTCTTAACTATTTATTCTTATTGGCAAGATTTTCATCCAAAAGGGCAGTACATTCCTGCACGCCCACACGTTCTTTCTGCAAAAATCCATCCTTTTCCCTCAAGCATTTCATTTCATCCTCAAGGGCAGCTTGGGCAGCAAACAGACAAGGTGTACTGTAGTTAACAAGAGAAACACCAGCATCTCTCAGTTCTGTTAAGCTACAGGGTGGAGATTTGCCACCTGCAATTTGGTTAAATACCAGAGGTTTGTCCAGTTGACTTTTTAGGATTTTGATTACGTCTAGATCCTTGATTCCATCAGCCAATATAGCATCAGCTCCCGCCACTGAAAACGCCTTTGCTCTATGGATGATTTCATCAATATCTGTTGCATCTGTCCGAGCCACCACAAAAAGTTCTCGGCGAGTTGCTAGAATACTTTTCAATTTTTCCAGAAATTCATCCAACTCCATCAGGAGTTTGCCATCAAAATGACCGCATCTTCGAGGTCGCTTTTGATCTTCAATAATCACCCCCGCAACTCCAATAGATTCCAACAGAGATACTACATGACAAGCAACTTCCGTATCCACATAGCCGTCATCAATATCGACGATAATATAATGATGGGGCAGCACGGTTTTGACTCGTTGGACAAATGCTACAATATCAGACCATGCAATAAACCCAATGTCTGGTAAGCCGTAATAGCTAGCAGCGAAACTGAACCCACTAATAAAAATGCCGTCGTAATATTTTCCAACTACTGAGGCTGAAAACACATCATAAACCCCTATAAAAGGAATGATATCTCGTACCATGATTTCTTGACGCAATCGTTCTCCAAAACTGACAATCATGGGTTTAGTTTTTGGGTGAAAATTCGATGATGGCATAGTTACTCTCTCTTGTCAAGAAGTTTTTGCACCTCTTGATCCGTGAGGGATTCCAACTCGACTAGCAGAGTGGTTAATTCATCAGACCTTACCGTTTCTGCTTCTGCTTGAATTTGAGCAATTTTTACTGCCATATTGGCGACTGTTGGTTGCCCAAAGAATATGGAGAGTGATAATTCAACCTGTATGGATTCAAGCACGCGGTTGACAATTTGAGCCGCCAAGATGGAATCTCCTCCCAACTGGAAAAAATTGTCATGAATACCGATTGACTTAACCCCTAAAACAAGAGACCAAATATTCACCAACTGTTCTTCTAGGGGGGTACGGGGAGGGACAAATTCCGGTCTGGGGGCTGTCGGATCTGAGGGTTGAAGTCCTAGTTTTTCAGCTAACCCAATTCGCTGTAGTTTGCCTGTGGGACCTTTGGGAATTTCCTCGACAAATAACACCACACGGGGGACTTTAAAATCAGCCAGTTTCTGAGCGACAAATTCTTTGATTTCTTGCTCAGTCGCCGAAGCATTCTCTTTAAGAACTATGGCGGCAGCTACCTCTTCACCTAAAAGCGTATGAGCCGCAGCAAAGGTAACTACCTGTTTTACAGCCGGATGTTCTAACAGCACTTCATCCACTTCACGGGGAAAAATTTTCTCTCCACCCCGGTTAATTGTTTCTTTAATCCTGCCTTTGAGGAAAAGATAGCCGTCGGTATCTAAAGAGCCTAAATCCCCAGTTCTAAACCAGCCTTTGGTAAAAGCACTGTCGTTCGCTTCGGGATTATTTTCGTAGCCTGATGTGACATTCGCACCTTGGATAACGACTTCCCCAATTTCCTCGGCTGGTAGCAAGTTACCCCCCGGATCCATAATTGCCACTTCAGGACCAGCAGCTATACCTACTGAACCCGGCTTACGCTGATGTGGTGGTAAGGGATTGCTACTCATTTGATGAGCAGCCTCTGTCATGCCATAGGACTCAATAACTGGCACATTAAACACGCTTTCTAACTCGGCCATGACTTGAGGAGGCAAAGGAGCAGAGGAGGAGCGAATCAACCGGAGTGGGCAACGGACAATAATTTCGCGGTTTGCCTCGGTTCTGGCAAGAATCGCTTGGTGCATTGTTGGAACAGCACTATACCAAGTGGGATGAAAACTTTCTAACCAGTCAAAGAATTTGGGAGCATAAAAGCCTGAAGTACAAACTACGCTTGCCCCAGCACTAAGGGAGGACAGCAAAACCCCCACCAGCCCATGAATGTGAAACAGTGGCATCACATTCAAACAGCGATCGCTCTGGCTCAACTTTAGGGCAAGTTGAATATTCTCGGCTGAAGTACACAAGTTGGCATGGGTTAAGGGGACTATTTTAGGACGAGAGGTAGTCCCTGAAGTATGTAGCACTAACGCTACATCTTCTGGTTGAGCCAAGCCCCCCGAAGCAGGAGACTGTGGCTCACCGCCACTGAGAGTAAAAATGCCTGCTTCTGCTGTTAAGACAGGGGAAAGTTCGATAATCGGAATGCCTCGTTGTTTGGCTGCAATTCTGGCAGGCTCTGCAAGTTGTGACTGAACAATCAGTGCTTTAGCATTCAAATCCGATAGATAAAAATCAAATTCCTTCGTGCGATAAGCTGGGTTGAGGGGAGCACAAGTAGCACAAGAGGCTATGGCTAAAAAAGCCACTGCCATCTCTGGACTATTGGGCAGCGCAACTGCTACTCGGTCAAAGCGACCTATACCTAAGCAATTGAGTTGGCTGATTACAGAGTCAATCTGCTCAAGCAAACGGCGATAGGTAAGCGGTAAGCGCTCAGGAGAAGAAATAGCAATGGAATCGGGATTTTTTTGGGCTTGAGCTTTCAGCTTTTGATATATTTCTTTATGAGAAAACAGTTGACTTAACATTTATGATTCTCCGGTATCATCTCTTACTTAGTCGAAGCAGAGGCAAGCTTTTTCTCCAATTTTTCTGTGTATCTCTTCTTCACCTCTTAGCCATTGGTAACAAGTTAAGCCTGTATGGCAGTTGTCAAGGGGATTTGAGAAGATGTGTCAAAGAAATATTGGTTTTTGCCTCGCTGTCGATCAGGGAAAGGTGCAACAATTAACTTAACATTGGGCTTTCGTTGAGATTTAACAATACCTAAATCTCGGTTTTCGGGCGCGGCGAAATACTTTGGGGGGTCAGTGGCCTTACCTTTTTGATGAGCTACATAAAAATGGTAAAGACCCCGGTAAATCATTTCTAATGAAATCGAAT
>NZ_JAUBUJ010000204.1:0-5067 GCF_036705405.1 Microcoleus sp. B13-B6 | reverse complement strand
GAACTCAATCCATATTGGATTACCTTGCTAGAGCCTGAATTCCCCCCATTTCTGGGTTTCTTCAGAACGAAACGCACACTACTTTTAGACGTATACGCTTCTTCTGTTTCAGTAAACTTAATGCCGTGTAAATTGCACAATTGGCTTAGTCGGTCTTTCAGCTTTCCTAACGGCATCTGAACAAATTTTTGATTGTTCAGCTTACCCATATCGGCATTAGACTTAAAACCTTGGTTCCATCCAATTACTAAATTGCCGATACCGTGTTTCAAGCAATGTTCAACAATTAACTTCGCAGCCTTATTAATGCCATCGCGCATCTGGTGATTGCGCTTGCGGGTTACACGGTCTAGCCAGTTATCCCAGTAACCCGTGGGCTTTCCTTCCTTTCTAGTTGCTACTTTTTTGTTCCAAAGCTGATTCATCGCTTTCATAACGCGAGCATCAATTAAAAAGGAATTTCCCAGCGTGTCCACGCAAGCCGCTAAGTTGTCAGCAGTTCCCAAGTCGATTGATAGCGCTTGGCTATAATCTAAAGCGTGCTGCTGACATTCTACTTCGTAAGACAACTCCAAATAGAAAGCGCCATTCTTCGGGAGAATCGTAAACTCTTTAACCTTTGAGCAGTCAACATTTGACGGCCTGGGCAAAAATACTTCAGAAATCCCAAACCAGCGCCGTACTGTTAAACCCAGAGAAAATCTCAACTGGTCGCCGACAAGCACTGGCTTTAATCCACCAGAATTCGGGTAGGCAACTTTAAACAATTTAGAACCTGTTAAATAGCTCGGAGGCTTGGGTCTAAAATGTAGTTGACCCTTGTTATACAAAGCTTTTAGCTCTTTGAAACTTTTGAACGCTTCTGTTGCCGACATTAAAGTTTGCTGCATGGGTGTCGAAGGTAACGACTTAGCAACCATCGACTTTGCAATTGACGGTTCAAAAGATAAATCAAACTTCCCCGTCAGCAACCTTCCAGTCTTAAAAAATGTCTGGCGAGCAAAATAAACAGCACTATTGTACAGCTTACCAGATTGCCGACAAAGGTAATTTAGCACTGCCTCAACTTCTTTGGTGGGAGACAGCAATACTTGCTGTACTCCCATTGTTTTCTTAGGCTTAGCCACCTCTTTTTCCTGCAAATTAGTTGATTTATTCAGTTTAGGTGGATATAGTGGACAAGTCAAGCTATAACAACAAAACTTTATGTTGCCTCTCCCGGAGTACAAAACCCACAACCACGTCAAGTTCTTACTTAATTACCACTTTGTCTTTATACCCAAGCGTCGCAAGAAAGTTTTAGTTGGAGATATAGCAACTAGGCTGCGAGAGCTGTTTTTAGCACTCTCGACTGAGAAAGGTTGGGATATTCTAGCTTTAGAAGTGGCACCAGATCATGTACATTTATTCGTTGCAGTCAATCCGATGGATACTCCTGCGCTAGTCGTTAAGGCATTCAAAGGACGTTCTAGCCATCATTTAAGGGCTGAGTTTCCACAACTAAAAAAGCTGCCGTCCTTATGGACGAGCAGCTATTTTGTTAGCACCGCAGGTAATATTAGTAGTGAAGTTGTGAAAAAATACATAGAAGATCCGCACCATTCGGCTAATTAAGAAAGGAAGAACACGGGGACTGAAGTCCCCCGTGTCGCTTCCCTCTCAGGGCTAAAGCCGCGCTCGTTTCCCGCATCCCGTAAAAATTTTTATGATTAGCGAGCTAGTCGATGGAGTCACCTGCACAGTGAGAGTCAAACATTCCTGTCCGGCGATCGATCTCAATCTTTTGTGTTAGCGTGGCATTCTTTAATTATTTGACACTCTCACTTGGGCTGCTGGCAGTTTGAGCGCCTGCGTGGCGTTCCCAGCTTGGCAGCCTGCAGATATCATCAGTTGGTTAGGACTTGGTTCAGTAGGGATTAGTTTCCCGTTCCAAGACATCTTCAAATACTTTTTAGCGGAAATATTTTTGCTGTTGCACGAACCGTTTCAATGGGGCGATCGGATAATAATTGTAGAAGGCTTTGAAGGTACTGTTGAAAAGATTTTGCTGCGTTCAACTCAAATTATTAGCGATCGGGGAGAGAGAGTTATCATGCCGAAGGCGATCGTATTTGCCAATTCAGTGCGGGTAAGCTAATCCGCATTTAAATTGCATAGTCAAATAAATCTTTACTGGTGTGGGGAGTAGGGGTTGGGCAGGTGATCACGCCCTCAATATACAATTTAAATGCACAACAGCTTACTAATAGGCCTGCCCCGCAGGCGAACTAACTTGCCTTTAAATTTAGCCTATGATGTTGATACTTCAGGCTTTAACGATGGTTCTTTGCATCTTATTGTCCGCTATTGGACGCTGCGCGAACAAGCACATGTGCGACGGACAAACACCAGGGCTGTGGTGGCGATTAAAGTAGCGTGCATCCGGGCCGACATTAAAATTCCTCAATCGGTACTGGTGACTTTGTACGATCGAACAATTTACCGTGACTGAGTTTTGAATTTTGAGTGGAGAGAGGGAGAGAGTGGGAGAGTTGGAGAGTTGGAAAAATCCTCTTGCTTCACGCTTGACTTCTTCCCTCAACACCCATCCGTTAACTCCGTTAAATCCCGTACACTGGGCGTGGCCGAACTTTCCTCTGATATCAAATCCGCGCTGCGAAAGTCGGGCGTAAAATCGAGTCAACATCCAACACCCAACCATCATTCAGTTTGGCGACCCCTCCTTCTACAGTCAACAGTCAACAGTCAACAGTCAATAATTCCGGAGGAGTGCCACCAGAATTGATATGACTTCTCCCTTCTGACTTTTCAAATTAAGCAAAAGGCGAGCCGATTTCTCATTAGCGCGCCTCCTAATTGAATTTTATTTTGTCAAGCGTCATTGAGGAGATTGTTCCGGTTGAAAAAATCATGAAGTCGTCTTGCTAGCGCGGCGACGGCGGGCTGCAACCAAGCCACCCAAACCGAGAGCCAAACCAGTCATTGTCATCGGTTCGGGAACTGCTTCTGCGCTGACTGTGAAGTCTTGGAAGTCTGCGTCGTTTCCGCCACCACGATCGTCGAAGGAGATCACCGTGCCGCCGCTAAACAGAGAACCTACTCCGCTTGTGAATTTTCCGGCATCTCCGAAGCTGTTGGTTGCTGCTGTGTTGAGTGCGCTCCACAGCGGCGCGGCGCCAAACACGGCTTGCTGGCTGCCGGTAGAGGCGACGTTCAGGTTCAGCCCTGATGTCGAGTAGACCATGCCCTTCGACGCCTCCCCGAAAGTGCTGGAGAGTCCCAAAGTGTAAACTTGATTTGCCAAGAATCTGAATACTACCTCGCCAGAACCCGTGACGGTATTGCCCAAAGTTCCTTTCCATTCGTTAGCGCTGCCGTCGTCTGAGGATTTAGTTTCCGAAAATAACTTGGCAACGTTAGCGAGTGTGAAGCCGTTCACCTGGTAGATTCCCAAAGAGGAAGTATACCCACCGTGAGACTCTTTGAATTTAAACTTGACATCTTGATCTTGACTGAATGTGATGCCGTTGGTACCAAAGGAGAAGGCCTGAGCGGGAGATCCGGCGCCAAACAGAGCTGTGGCGGCGGCGGTAGCTGCTAGGGCGGATAAGAGTTTGGTATTCATAAACCTGTTCCTTTTGTGCGATGGTCTTAATATTTTCATTATGCGATACTTTGTTTGCAGTTGGGGTACTTTAGGTAAAGTTTGACCAATTCTTTATCAAGCCTTTACATAACCTTCATAAATGCTGTCGATCACATCTGCAGACGGGCGATCGCTCCCTAATAATACCCACTAAATAATTATAAATATTGTGGATTGAAACCTTGCAGTCGCGGGCATGGGAGGGCGGGTGAGCAAAACTGATTTGGATCGGGCTTATGCTAATTTTTTATTATATTGTCAAGTCTCCATCCTCAACCGCCGATACTTAAGTATAAATACGGTAATATTTGTGTACACTGACAGTTAAAGGAGTTTGATATTAACCCGAAACTGGGAATATTTGTTTTTTGGGACTTGTGTAGGGGAGTTAAAGTAGTTTATCTATCGGGTAAATTACGTACAAAATGCGATCGTTGCGTTTACGTATTTTGGTTGAATTAGATAGAGCCCGTCGCGTCAGATATCCCAAAGATGCGATCGACCCGATGCAATTTCTGCAGATTGAAGCGGTAAAAGAGCGGATTGCCTCTCAACAAAGATTGTATAGAGAAGCTCTGGCCCCGTCCTTGCTCCCGATCGCCCGCATCAAAACAGACCGCTATAGCGTTCCTCTGCCCACGGTTCGCCCCGCCGATGGTAGCCGTTGCGTTCCCAAAAACCGAGTTCTTCGGTTTCTGTAAACTCCAGGCCGTTAATCCATTTAGCGCTTTTCCAAGCGTACAAGTGGGGAACTACGAGCCGCATTGGGCCGCCGTGGTCTGCGGATAGAGGTTCGCCGAAGACGGTGTGGGCGAAAAAGTTTTCTTCTCGGAGGAAGTCGGCGATCGCAATGTTAGTCGTGTAGCCGCCGTAGCAGTGTTCCAAGACGTGCATAGCTTTCGGATCGACTTCTATGTAGTTCATAAAATCTGTGACTTTGACTCCCGTCCACTGCACGTCGAGTTTTGACCACCGGGTGACGCAGTGAAAATCCGCAGTAAAGTTACTTTGGGGCATGGCCTGGAAGTCCGACCAAGTGAAGGTTTTTGGTTTTGCCAATCCCCAGACTTTAAATTCCCAACTTTCAATGCTGACAGAGGGTGTATCGCCGTAGGTCAGCACAGGAAAGCCGTTGGCGAGGTATTGACCCGGCGGGACGCGATCGATGTTTTCTGATTCTGGCTTGCGAAAAAATTTGCCCAGCATTGATTCACGCTCTACAGTAACTGACTGCAATCCTCACTATAACTTGCAGAGATGGCCGCATTGCAATTCATCTCAAGGTAGAAAGCTTTCAGCACTTCTTTAGAAAAAAAAATCCCTCAATTCTACCTGATGCCAACCTATAGCCTTTCGAGCTCTCATATGAGGTACTCATGGGCATAGGGCATAGGGCATAGGGCATAGGGCATAGGGCATAG
>NZ_JAUBUJ010000203.1:0-5218 GCF_036705405.1 Microcoleus sp. B13-B6 | reverse complement strand
TAGCAAGCAATGGTTTTGTGATCACAAACCTGACTTTTACGTGCAGAAACAAAAATAATGCACCCTTATGAATGGGGAATCCTAGGTGTCAAAGGGCTTGATTTTTACCCGCTCTTCGACTGTGCCGGTTGCTCACATTGCTCCTGTTGTTGTGACAACTTCGTACCAGCACTGGCATCAATTCCTGCCGTCACACCTGGGTAGCGACCGATCGGCTTGAGCGACAGCTCGATCGCCCACGACGGAGCTCCTACAATTAAACAGGCGAGCGGCTACCAATCTCGCGCCGTAGCTTCAGCTATTGAGGAGGATTTTGTGGCGGCAATCGACGCGGGCCTTTCTTGCATCCACCGATGTTTTGGCGATAGTTAGCGAGACGCAATTTGAAGAGTTTAAGCAGCTAAAAGGTGAGGGGCGAGCTCACAAAAACGCATAAAAACGCATATTGCCGAAAGTTTTCCTAGGTCTGCCGCTCTTGGATTTTCCTTGCTGACCACGGAGAAACCAGGAGCGATCGGCTTGTTGGGCTGCCCGATCGCTCCTGGTTGATTCCCCGGTAAATCGATAGCGAATAAGCTGTTCGACATCTAAACTGCATTAACTAAGTTACCTTTGTTTTTGATCTTTCGGTTCCATTTCATAATTAATTCTCCTTCATTTAAAAGTTTATGTAACAGTGATTCTAGTTTTTCAATGGATTCAAATAATCTATTAGCAACATATTCCTTTGCGGAATGCCATACTAATTCAACTAGGTTATAGTCAGGGCTATACTTGGGCAAAAACTCTAGGATTAGATTCGGCATCTCTGACGCTATTTTCTGCAAAGTCTCTGCTTTTTTATGAAAACTAGCGTTGTCCAAAATTATCACAAACTTACAGCCCTTATCTTTAAAGTCTTCTGCTAAATTTCCTTGCAATATCCACTCGGATTTTAAATCTTCATAAAAAGTTTTCAGCACAGCATAAAAATTAGCAGAATTACCAGATGGAATAAAATCTACCCATCTTTTTTTGTCTGAGTATCTCACTCCACCCATAACATTAATACGACCTTTTCGTCGGTCTCCTCTTTTATTACTTCTAGTCCCCTTTTTACACCAGTTTTTTCGTCTAATTACTCTTAAACTAAATCCACTTTCGTCCTAAAACCATACCTGCAATAGGTTTAGAGATTCTTTTTCTATTTTTAAATACTCATCTAATTTATCTTTAAATAAACCCCTTTCTACGGCATCTTGCTTATCCTTTAAGCTGTATTTAGCCCAAAGGTAAACATACTTTTTTGATTTTAAGATTCTCCTTACTTGGGTACTACTCAGCTCAATTCCTGTTTTCTCTTTTAAATATATGGCAAGTCTAGCTGTTGTCCATCTCCCGAATTCATAGCCATATTTCTCAGGTTCTACTTCAATTGTCTCTAGAAGTAAATCAATGTATTCTTCTGTAGCTTTTCGGTAGTTACCCTTCATCCTATCATCTTTAAAACTATCTAATCGATCCGGATCACCATGAATACTCCAATAAGCTACTTTTCTGAGAGAACATCCAATGAGTTTAGCAGTTTGAGCTTGAGTATTTCCGTTATTTAGTAACAAAAAAATTAAGGCTATGAAGCCGAATGTCTGGATGATCATGCTCTTTTAATACTTGTTGAAGAGTTTCCTTTGTTTCGGAACTTAAAAAATTTTTAGTAGGCATTCACTTTGTCTGAATATCATTATGTTATATTATATCACTATGCGTTTTAAATGCACAACAGCTTAAGAAATTACTATTTCTATAAACGGATAGGCGAGGAAATTTGATTTACTTGACCGGCGTTGCAACGATCACAGACGCTCTCGCCCTTAAGACACCGTATTATGGTCTGCTCTTAACCTGCCTTCCTACCAACAGTTTAGCCGATTGCAAAGCGCGAGCCCGACAACAGCAATTTACGCAACTGTCAAGGCTGGCATAACGGCTGCTGTGTTGCCAATTTTCTCACACTTGCTTAAGTTGAATTTTAATTCAACTTAGATACTGTAACTTGATTATTAAGTCAATCCACTTGTTGTTAAAAACGCTAAAAAATTAGCTAATTTTTGTGTGCCCAAAAGTCAGGCATTTGCAGTATAAAGTCCGGCGTTTGCAGTATAAAGTCAGTGAGATTACAGGCATTTGCAGGGGCTGCACTCTACCTGCAAATGCCTGTAAATATCGTGCAAATGCCTGCAATTTTATGCCAAATTACTGCTTTTTTGTGTCGAGCGTACATTGGCCTGTTGAGGCAGGTTATGGCTGTTTAGTTTTGGTAGCAAGCAATGTTTTTGTGATCACAAACCGCACTTTTACGTGCAGAAAAAAAATAATGCACCCTTATGAATGGGGCATTCTAGGTGTCAAGGGGCTAGGACTTACGCATTGACAAAATAACCGAACAGTGCGTTGATAAATAATTGTCGTCTCCTTTCTAAGTATGGAACAATGAGAAAAATAACTAAACCCTCTACGGCACAATGCAACGCCGACCTTTACACCTCCTGCATTGTTGTCAGAACCCAAACTGGGAGGATGTAGCAGATTATCAGAGATATTGGGAGATGTTTCTCACGATTCTATCAATCGGTTTTTGTTAAGAGAAAGGTATGAGCCGAAAGACTTATTCAGCCAGATAGAGAAAATAATCAACTTGACAGGAGGGATACTAAGTGTAGACGATACAGTTATAGAAAAGATTTACTGTTACCCTAAAAATGCCGAATTGATTAGTTATTTTTGGTCAGGAAAAGCTCATAAAACTATTATGAGTTTAAATTTAATCACCCTATATTACAGCGATATTAATGGTAAATCAGGGCCAATAAATTACAGAATATATGACAAAAAGGAGGGAAAAACCAAAAACGATTATTTTAGAGAAATGGTGGGCGAAATAATAAGCTGGGGAGTCAAGCCAAGAATAGTAACAGGAGATAGTTGGTATTCAGGAGTGGAAAACTTAAAATTTCTAAAAAACCAGAAATTGGGTTTTCTATTCGGAATTGAAAAAAATAGGACTGTCTCAAATGAGCCACATAATTATTGCCAGGTAAGCACTCTGGTCATGGCTGAATCAGGATTAAGAACTCATTTGAAAGAATTTGGATTTGTAAAAGTGTTTAGGAAAAGCTTTAAAGAAGAGGCCTCTAGACATTACATTTTGTATTTGCCAGACGAGTCAAAGATTCAGGAGATAACAAGAGATGAATTTCTCACAATTCATGATACTCATTGGCAAATTGAAACCTTTCATAGAGCCATCAAACAAGTATGTGGAATTTGTCGTTTCATGGTGAGAGACACCTCGGCAATCAAGACTCATATATTTTGTTCACTTCAAGCATTTGTAAAATTGGAGTTTATGCGGTCTGAAAAAATAATTAGTAACTGGTATGAAGTCCAAAGAAATCTATTCACTTCAGTTATACGTGAGCATATTTTGGCAAACCGATTCAGTGATGGCATTGTCTAGAATACATAGATGATGTTTTTTGTCAATGCGTAAGTCCTAGGGACTTAATTTTTACCGGATATTCGACTGTGCCGAATGCTCACATTGCTCCTCCTATTGAGGAGGATTTTGCGGAGCAACCGACGCGGGCAAGTTTATATCCGCCGATGTTGAGTCGATCGTCGGCGTGGCAGACTTTGCAGAGTTCGATCGGCTCAAAAGCCGAACGGGGGACAGATGAGGCAGGTTGATTTTTGACAGTCTAAAAAAGCGACGCAGCCCGTTTTTATCTGGGTTGCGCCGTGAGAGTAGTCTGTCGTTGGGACTGGCAGGGTTTTCCTAGCTGTCAGGCTCGGTTAGAGTTGTCACATCCAAAAAAAATATCGGAGCAATCGCATGAATTGGAGAAAATGCGGTGTAGTGGCTGTGCTGCTGCTTGCGACAGGTTGCGGGGATGAGAAGACTATATTGACAGGAAGGTTGTGCGTTTCACAAGAGCAATTTGACGAACAGTGGCCCTTAACTGTACCTAGGGGAAGCTTGTCCTGTCGTATTCATCTAGGCAGGGGAAAAATTGTTAGCTTTAGCGTGGGTGGTGACCAGGGTAAACGCATCTAAATTAAGTTGACATAAAATCATATTTGTGCATAAGTGAGTCTCTGAGAAAACCATTCTTAAAACTCTTAAATCTGATGCAATTAACCCAGTTAAAATCGAGCTTTAAGAACTTCTGAATTCTCAAAACTGAATCAATTTAGATCGGGAATCAGTTTTAGTTTTCGAGCGTTAGCTGGCAGAGTCTAAAATTTTAACTAAATAATTATTATCCATTCCCGCCAGATACCGCTTCATTTTTAAACTTCCTTTAAATCCTTTTTCCTGTTTCAGTAAATTGACAGCTAAACGCCGTAGAAGAGCAAAATTTTCAGGAGAATGATCTTTACGAATGCGACTCTTGTCTTCACAAAAAGTAACATCCAATGTCCAATGTAAGCTATTTTCAATACCCCAATGACTGCGAATTGCTTGATAAATCTTCTCGGCATTAGTGGCTAAACTACTTAAATAAAACCGAACTTCTGTGGTAGTTTTATTCCACAAACGTCTTTCACTTACGACCATCACAACCGTTTTTAATCCAGCCCACAATGATTGATTATGAAGAGGTAGCAACTCCGAGACTGCCACCGTCCAAATTTGTCTTTTTTCAACTCGATGATGCCCAGCTTCTATTTGTTGATAATAGCTATGCTCTCTCCTAGCAAACTCTTCTTTTCGAGCTAATTCAAACCAGTTTTTTACGTCTTTATGAAGAAGTTTTTGATTGCCCTTTAGCGCTAAAAGATAATCTCCTTTCTTCTTAATTATGAGCGCTGCTATTTCTTTCTGACATCCCATAGCATCGATGGTTATTATGCTTTCTTCAATTTCTAGCAGCTCTAATAAATCCGGAATGGCTGTCACTTCGTTGGATTTATTATTGACTTTTTTTTGCCCTAAAACTAATTGATGGGACGCCGACCATGCACTGACTATATGTAACGGTTTTTGGCTGTGATTCCGGTCATAAGATTGTTTCATTGTTTTGCCATCAATGGCTATGACTTCTAGCTCCAATTTTTTGGTAATTGAATTTACCCAACTCAAAAAACACTCTTGAAACTGCGGCGTTGCTGAATCAAGGTATGAATACCCCAGGAATGGGAATATCGTCAAACTTCAAGTAATGTATTAATAACTTAA
>NZ_JAUBUJ010000007.1:121295-134299 GCF_036705405.1 Microcoleus sp. B13-B6 | reverse complement strand
ACTCGATCGAATAAGGTTTCATTTTTTTCGCTTATGTACTAAATACAGTGTATCATATATACATGGAATATGCTGTATCACGGGAATAGCAGCATCAGGTTTACCAAACTTTCCCATTCTTTATCTTCAAGTCAAATGTACATCAAGAGATATTTTGAATGAAAATAGCCTTCGCTATCCCCTGAACATTAAAAACTACCAAGAATTGAGCGCCAACAATGCCTACCCTCCTAGAATTATAATTGTGGTGACAGTTCCCGATCGCCCCAGCGACTGGCTGCAACAGACAGAAGCGGAACTCTGTTTAAAACGCGGCGCTTATTGGATATCATTAGAAGGTGCAGCACCTACTGACAATCAAGAAACCATCACTATTTCAATACCCAGAACAAATATATTTTCGGCCCAGAGTCTGACAACTATCATGCAGCGGATTGCAACCGGGAGACAAATATGAATGTCACAATTAAAGATATTGAATTGCTCAAAAATCTCGAACCGGATCGAATCAGCTACTACTTAGAATCCCAAGGTTGGAAACAAGCGCAAAAAATAGGCGATCGGGCTATTATTTGGACAAGCGGCAATCTCAACCCAGAAACTCCTCAAATAGTTCTACCTTTAAATTGCAAGCTTCCCGACTTTCCCGTGTCAATGAACTTGATGCTAGAGACATTGGAGCTCATCGAGAATCGCTCTCAAATAGAAATTTTAGCCGACTTAATTACCGGAATTCCCAATACAACCATTCAGGGAGTCGTGATGCAAATTCAAACTCCCAATGCCGACAAATTAAGCGGCGAAATTACATTGTTAGGTGTCATTGCCGACAAACTGCGGAAAATTCAAACCTCACTTGCAGACAAAGATTACATCCTCGCAATCAAAGCTTATCAAGAACGCTTGCCTTTCCTCTGTACGGGAGATTTAATCAAAGAAAATCAAACCTTTACCCTCAAAAATCCCCGCAATTTTACTTTAGATGATTTGTAATATCATGTCCGCTAGTATAGACGGGGCGGGTTTATATAATTTGTCGGTAATTATCAAATATTTCGGCGAACCCGCCCCTACAAAACTTTCCATGCTACAAGTGCGAAATATCCGCAAATATTTTATTCGCCAACATCCTCGCCAAATTCACAGGAACAGCATTGCCGACCATTTTGTATCCATCAGCAATATACTTGTACTTAAAAATAAACTCATCCGGGAAAGTCTGAACTCTCGCGCACTCTCGCACAGAAAGCCGACGGTAAGGCAGAGGCGAATTGGGGTCAAAAATGCGTTTGTCTTTGCCAACCAAAATCATTTTACTAGCTTGAGGATGCAGAGGCGCGTGTCTGCCGCTTGCCTGAATTGTAAAAGAAGGTTCTGACCAACTTCTAACTCGATTGCGCGACATATAAATGCTCGAAAACCCCAAATCCGCACATTCGTGATTTGGGACAGAATCGTGATAATTATCTAATTTAGCCTTAACTGACAGTGGCGCGGCCTGCAAATCAAAAATCGCATCTTTCAGCGTCAAAACATCGGTTCCAGGTTCGGGAAACTGAAAACTAAAACCCAGAGTTTCCCGATAGCCAACAACAATCACCCTTTGCCTATCTTGCGGAACCCCAAAATTTCTAGCATTTAACAACTTGTACGAAACCCGATATCCGATGTCCTCAAACTGCGATAATATATAAGTGAAAGCATCCTTGTTTCTGGGAGCCAAGATACCGCTAACATTCTCAGCTAAAAAAAACAAAGGCTGCTTGTCCCGCACAATTCTGATATACTCCCAGAAAAGTTGACCCCGACTGTCATCAATCCCCCGTTTAGCGCCCGCCGCACTCCAACTTTGACAAGGAGGGCCACCGATTATCCCAATACAGTTGGGAATTTCATCAGATTTGATTTTTCTGATATCTCTGCGATCTAAAATAGTTTCAGGATGATTGAAATTATATGTATCCCAAATAGACTTATCATATTCATTCGCCCAAACCACATTAAAGCCAGCCAAGCGAAAACCCAAATCCAACCCCCCACAACCAGAAAACAGAGAAATAATATCCAAAGCCACCTTTTTTCACCCACAATAAATACAATAAATCAATTATAAACCTCTCTTTTCTTAGATATCTATCTCTTTCTTCTCTCACTCTGCGCCCTCTGCGCCCTCTGCGGTTAATAAAAAAAAATCTAATTCACACACAAACAGAACTTATCATCCTCAATGAATGCAGAATCCATCCTCCAATCCTACCAACACTTCGGCGTCCACCTCGGCCTAGAAAGAATTCACCAAATTCTCCAAAAACTAGACAATCCACACCAACAAGTACCCATTATCCACATTGCCGGCACCAACGGCAAAGGTTCCGTTTGCGCTTATCTCTCTTCCGTACTAACAGAAGCAGGCTATCGAGTTGGACGCTACACATCCCCGCACTTAATCGATTGGACAGAAAGAATTTGCATCAACCAAAAACCGATTTCCCCAACAGAATTGCAACAGTGTCTAGAACGAGTTGTCGCCGCCACCGAAAATAACACCGAAACTCCCACTCAATTTGAAATAATCACCGCAGCAGCTTGGCTGTATTTCGCTGAACAAAAAACAGACATCGCAGTGATAGAAACTGGATTGGGCGGTAGATTAGACGCCACAAACGTTTGCGAAACACCTCTCGCTAGCGTCATCACTTCTATCAGTCTCGATCACTGGCAAATACTCGGCCCCACCGTCGCCGATATTGCTGGGGAAAAAGCGGGAATTCTCAAAGCAAAATGTCCGGCCGTGATCGGAGAATTGCCAGAATCAGCTAGAATAGTAGTAGAAAAACGCATTCAAGAATTAGACTGTCCGGCAACTTGGGTAAAACCAGCAAGAGATTTAGGACAAGGATTCGCAGAATATCAGTTAAATCAAAATGCGGTTAAAATAAAATATCAATTGCCGCTGCTGGGAAAAATTCAACTAATGAATTCAGCAATTGCGATCGCAACTTTGCAAACTCTCCAACAGCAAGGATGGCAAATTTCCCCAACCGCCATCGAAAACGGTATCGCCAAAACCCAATGGCCCGGAAGACTCCAGCAGACAACTTGGAAAAACCGCAATATATTAATTGACGGCGCGCACAACCCCGCCGCCGCTATCGCCCTGCGTGAATATGTCGATCGCCTGAACAATCACCCGTCACCGATTAACTGGGTAATCGGAATTCTGGCGACTAAAGACTGCGATGATATTTTGAAAGCATTACTCAAAAAGGGCGATCGACTTTACCTAGTACCCGTACCCGATCAAAACTCATCATCCCCCGCAGAATTAGCCACCCTAGCTCAAATTATCTGCCCGGAATTAACACTCTGTCAAGCCTTCCCCGACTTAACAACGGCCTTAGATGCTGCTGTTACAGGTGACAACCTAACAATCCTTTGCGGTTCCCTTTATCTCGTCGGCTATTTTCTGCAACAACAACAATCCCAAGCTTAAACGCATCAGAGTTGTGTTTCTTCCTCAGTAAAGATAGGAGGCCACAATTCCGAAACAGGCAATTCCCAACCGGGAAAAAGTTCTGCTACTGTTAAGATATCGCCATTTCCTAAAACAGTCGGTTCACCTGTAGAGCGATAAATAGTCACTGTTTCTTCATCAGGATCGATCAGAATTCCGACGATCGCACCCAATTCTATAAACTTCCCAACCTTGGTTTCTATAAGCTTAATGCGATCGCCCTGAGATTTAATCTCAACCACCAAATCGGGGACAAGTTCTCCAAAATAACGCGGACTTTGGCGCAAGCGGGCGGCCCGCACAAAAGAAACATCCGGTGCTTTCACATTCGTATCCGGCATGATGAAACCGCCTGCGGAGTCAAAGACTCTCCCCAAGCGACGGGGATAAACCCAGTTACCCAGCAAGCGAATCAAAATACTGCTGATTTCACTGGATACGATGTCTGATGGCCCCACAATTGAAAGTCTCCCGTCTTCTAGTTCAATTTTGTAATCTAAACCCGCTTCGGAAAACAGGGTTTGAACTTGGTTTAAATCTTTGAGTGTCATTGCTGGCATAAGAATTTTATCCTATTCCGATCTGAGCTTTGATTTTAACACGAGTCAAATTTCTGAATATTTGAGGAATTCAGGCTATATTCCTACAAATCATCAATCAAGCTGCATTGAGAAAGGCGATCGCACGGGATCAATAAATTGGGTCTGTGAGAGGGGGCGATCGCTTTTGTCAAGGACAATTGCCTCAAAAAATAAATTTCCTACAAAATCGTCAAATACGTTTCAGTTGGGCTGATGGGCAAAGGCTTCAAAATTTGTTTTTGCAAGTCTATTTCTAACCCCAATGCTTCTAAAGGTATCACGCCCAAAAGCGCATCTTTACCTCCCGGTAATTCCAAGCACTCGAAGGTTCCTTCGCGATCGAACATCGATATGGTAGCATCTCGGAAAATGCGAGCTTTGCCAATACCCATTGCGGTTGCTACGTCTACTTCTTTCAGGAGTTTAAGTCCCAGTTGGGCGATCGCATCTTGCGGCAGACACAACGTAGTTGCTCCCGTATCTACCAATACATTTTTGAGGGTGATCGAGCGAATTTGGTCTAGTGAAATTGTCCCATCTTCGGCCCGAATTTGGTCGGCTCGATTAACGATCGTCAGAGTGGCGAAAACTTTTCCCATTGCATTGTTGCTTTTAATTTGCATATTTGTCTCCTACTTAAGCGTCGGAGTTATTACGTACTTTAATTGTAACTTATATGCAGGAGCGATCGCCCGGAGCAACAAACATTGTCCTTAGTTGTTTTAATAGGTACAGGACTTATAGCAATTTTTAAGTTCGCAGTCAGGACATTAGTCCTCATCTTTAAGGACTAATATCCTGACTGGGAACTTAATTATGATAATAACTTAAAAGCTTATATATGCTTATATATGGCGGCACAGATTCCCATTATTTAATAATACGTCAAGTAGCCCAAAAAAGCAAGGGGCGAGATCAAAAAAAATCCCGCCCCAGCTTCAATTAAAAACTACCTTTGATCCCAAGCCTTAGCCGCATCAGCAACAGCTTGGTCTACCGACTTTTCATCCAACATTGCCGCCTGCAAATTGTCATAAATCGCCTTTTGCAGCTTCTTAACATCCTTCAAAGGCGGAATCAATAGCTCGGCGGAACTCAACCCAGAAGCACTAACAACGCGAGCTCGATCGGCAGCAGGAGCATCAGCAGAAACTGTCTTAAAATAATCGTCCTGCAAAGCCTCAACCGTAGAAGGTAAAACATTAGCAGCCTTAGCAAAAGCCAACTGATTTTGAGAATTAGTCACGTACAAAGCAAACTTGACAGCATCATCAGGACGCTTGCTGTCGCGGGGCACAACCAAATTCATCACCGCCACAGTCTTCTTGCCTGTTTCCCCCGTAATTTGAGGCGCAGCAGCCGAAACAGCACCAATACTCGGCGCATTCTCAGAAATCGCCTTCAAAAACTGAGGCCCGGAAGCTAAAAAAGTAGTTTCCCCAGCTTGATAAAGCTCGATCGCCCTACGATGTCCCTGCACCAAAACATCCTGTGGCAAAAGTCCGCCCTTGTACAAATCCACCCAATACTGAAAAACAGCTTTGCCCTTAGCAGTATTAAAAGCCGCCTTGCCTTTAGCGTCAACCAAAGGCACACCCATCTGCACGAAAGATTGCAAAACCTCCGCCGAATCTTCCGGCACAAAAGTCACAAAAAAAGCAAACTTACCAGTCTTCTCCTTCACCTGCTTCGCAACCTGTGCCAACTCGGCATAAGTAGCAGGAGGCTTAGCAATTCCAGCCTTCTTTAACAACTCCGTATTGTAAATTGTCACCCCAGTCGTGAGATACCAAGGAATGCCAAAAGTCTTGCCGTCGAGTACACTAGCTTTCCAGATATTTGGGAGATAGAGCTCACGAACTTGCTGCGGAATCCGAGAATCCAAATCCAGCCAAGCATTGCGTCCCGCCAACAGCGAAGCAAAATCGGGATTTAGGTTCACCACATCCGGCGCAGTTTTCGCCGAAACAGCCCCCAAAATCTTGCTTTCCATCGCCGACCAAGGAACGTCCACCCAACGCACCTTCACCCCCGGATTTTGGGCTTCAAAACCGGCGATCGTCTTGTTGAAATACTCAGTAAACTGAGGTTGAAGCTGCATAGTCCAGAACTCGATTTCCTGCGTATTATTTGCCTGGGAATTAACAGCCGGCTTGCTGCAACTCACCACCGCAGACAGCAGCAGCCCCACCAGCCCAAAAACAGCAAAAAGTTGCCAAGATTTACGTTTCATAGAATAAAATTTGAGAGTTATGGGAACCGTCAGACAAAAAAGCGCTCCCCCGAATCAAGCGCGATGAGTCAGTAACAGAGTTTTGTACCTGGGTTCAGGAGCGAGATAGTCTGTTTTTGTGCAGAATCGGCGGGTTTTCGGTCGATCGAGCTGGAATTTATTGACATTCTCCGCAGAATAGCTATTGTCAAGTAAATTGGATAGCATAAAATCGGAACTAGCGATCGCGCAACACAGACGGAGCTGCGTAGCTACGGCGGGATACCGAGATTACAGCACTCTGGCGGCAGTTGGAAACCAACCCTCCAACAGGCCTGCGCGCTGAATCAGGCTGGCCAACTACAAAAGAAAAAAATAGCAATTATCGGCGACCCAATCACATGGTTAACTTTTTCAAAGGTCTACTTTCCCAACGCCAGCCAGGAATCGGGCTCGAAATAGCCCCAGACCGCATCAACATCATTCAGCTCGAAAAGAAAGGTCAGGCATTAAAATTAGGCATCCTAGCCTCAATAGAAGTTCCAGAAGACTATATACAAGAAGGACAAATAGTCGATCCGCCGGGAATGGCAGAACTAATACGTACCGTCCTCGCCGAAAACAAAATCAAAGCCAAGCGAGTAGCCACAGCCATTCCTGGCCGTGAAGCCGTCATCCGCCTCATCCCAGTTCCTGCAGAGCTCAACGAAGAAGAACTGCGGGATTACATGAACGCAGAAGCAGGACTCTACTTGCCGTTTCCCAGAGAAGACGCCGACGTAGACTATCAAAAAATAGGCCTATTTGTAGATGACGACGGAGTAGAAAAAGTGCAAGTCGTGTTAGTAGCAACCCGGAGAGAAGTTACCGACACATACATCGAAACCTTCAAAGAAGCCGGACTGGTTATAGACGTACTAGAAGTAACCAGTTTTGCCCTAATCCGCACCCTCAAAGACCAACTGCAACAATTTTCCTCCCAAGAAGCAGCAGTTCTCACTGCCATAGAATTTGACAGCACCGAGTTAGCTATAGTAGTGGACGGCATACCTCAGTTCAACCGTACCATCCCGATCGGCACCTACCAAATCCAGACCGCCCTCAACCAAGCCATGAACCTGCCACCAACCAGAGACACCAGCGAACTGCAAGGCATGACCCTGCCAGTCACAGATACAATGGGCGCATCAGGAGACGCTAATCCGGGAACAAATGCGATGATTAAAGTATTAGGAGAACTAGCAGACGAACTGCGCCGCTCAGTAGACTTTTACCTCAATCAGAGCGAAGAACTCGAAGTAGCGCAACTGCTGCTAGCAGGCCCGGGAGCTGCGATCGGCAAACTAGACGAATTTTTTATGCAAAGATTAAGCTTGCCCGCATCTCAAGTCGATCCCATCGAAACCCTAGGACTCGAAATCAGCCAAGAAATTACCCCAGAACAGCGAGCAGGTTTAGGAGTCGCCCTAGGTTTAGGACTAAGGGAGGTTATGTGACCTAACAGTTTTAGATGAGAGAAAAACCGAGGTGAGAATTTTAGGTAAAAACCCCTTCCAAAAGAAGAAGGCAGAAAGCAGAAGGTAGAATATTGGAGGTAGAAGGTAGAAGGTAAAAGGTAGAATATATCTGAGGTAGAAGCAGCCCCTTCCTTCAGTAGAAGGCAGAAAGTTGTTTCTGTATTCCCTAAATAAATCCTTCACTTGTACCAGCAATCTTGGGTTCTGTCTAAAATCTAAAATTTCCAATTTAAATCTATAGCAACAACCAAGACTGTTAGGACGTTCTTAATTGCTGAAACATAAGCGGTAGATCACTTTTTCCTTCTACCTTCTACCTTCTACCTCGTGCCTTCTACCTTCTACCTTGTGCCTTCTGCCTTCTTCCTTCTGCTATAAAATCGAGTGAAGCCATGTACAGCCTAGATATTAATTTTCTCAACGACCGTCCAGACTACAAACCCGTTGCAGCAGCCAAAAGCTCAGCTAAAAAAAGTTCCGGTGGAGCAAAAGACCAACTGCCCATATATGGGGCAGTGCTGTTTGCCTTTGGCATCAACGCCGCAGTCATGGGCGCCTGGTGGTTGGCGACTAACGAAAATACCAGCTTGACCAAAAAACAAGAAGCCATCGACCAAGAACTTGCCAAGCTAAACACTCAAGCCAACACCATCAAAGCCATCAACGCCGAAACCGACCAAGTTACCGCCGAATACAAAGCATTAGCCGGAGTATTCGACCAAATTAAACCTTGGTCGGCGATGCTGCAAGACCTGAGTGTCCGCACTCCCGCCGGAGTGCAAATTGCCAAAATCGAGCAAATCGACCCGAGTCCCTCCCCCGTTGCAGCAGCACCCCCACCCCCCGCAGCCACCCCCGCAGCCAGCCCGTCCCCAGGGGCGAGTCCGTCCCCAGCCAGCCCTACCCCGGCTGCAGCTCCCCCCCCGCCCGTCGTCCCCCAGCAGTCAGCAAAAGTACAAATTTCAGGGATAGCCAGTACCTTTGCTCAAGTTAACGACTTTATGTTGCTAGTCCAGCGCTCTCCTTTCTTCCTCAATACTGACACCAGACTGCTAGCAGCGACCTTAAAAGACAACCCGGCACAAGTACAATTGCGGAACCAAAGTGCAGCAGGAGTAACAGAACTTCCCAAACTGCGGAAAGTGGTGGAATATAAAATTGAAACGACGCTCAGCCCGACGGGGGCCTCCGAGTTGCTCCCCGAGCTGCGAAGCAAGCAAGCAGACGGGCTCGCAATACGCATAGAAACACTTCAAGAAAAAGGAGTGCTAGAACCACAAAAACCAGAGGTGAAAAAACAATGACAGCAAATCAGTTTATTCCCAGCGGCGCACAAGCAGAAGAGACAGGGGCTCAGGAAATATTCGGCATTAAGCTGACACCCCAAGTCCAAGCAATCGGCATCGCAGTTCTCGGACTCGTTATTGCCGGCGGCCTCGGCTACCAGTTCGTACTTCCCGAATTCCAAAAAAGAGACGCATTCAAGCAAAAACTTAGCGAAAGCGAGCAAACGCAAGTGCAATTGCAAACTCAAATTCAAAAAAAGGCAGAAGCAGAAGCAAAGCAAGAAGAAGCAAAACAGCGCCGGGCCAACGTGACGGCAATGTTTGCCAGCGACGCCAGCGCCAACACGCTTTTGCTTGACATGACCCAACTCGTTAATAGAATCAACGCCGGCGTGCAAGGAGATGACCTCAAGGCTAAAATTACCAAATTTGAGCCGGATATGCCCCCAGCAGCAGCAACCGCCGCGCCGGGAACTGTAGACCCTGATATTCTGGCAGATACCTCCTTCGGGCCGTCCCTGGCTGGCAAGCTCAGACGCAAAAAATTTAAGGTAGAGTTTGAAGGCACTTTCGCTCAAACCCGCAATTTTATGCGTAACTTGGAGTTGATGCAGTCGCTGTTGGTAGTGAAGAATTTGAGATCGGAATTGCTACCATCAACTGGGGCAATTCAAGTTGACTTTTTGAAAGGGAAAATAGTTCCTGTGGAGCAGCCGCCAACTAAAATTAAAACGGCTTTTGAATTGCACGCGCTGCTGCCGTTAAAGCAAGAAGAAAAACCGCCAACTCCGGCTCCGAGTCCTGGTGCTAAGTAGCGGTAGTTTGGCGGATAGATATAGCCTTTCGAGCTCTCATATGAGGTACTCATGGGCATAGGGCATAGGGCATAGGGCATAGGGCATAGGGCATAGGGCATAGGGCATAGGGCATAGGGCATAGGGCATACCTCACTTTTTTGAGAACCGCTATATTAGCTATTGTTCCCAACTTGCTCTTTCACAAGAAAGGAGAAGGCAGAAGGTGGAATTTTGAAGATTGAAGGTATAAGTCAAAAAATCATGAAGGCCACAAAAATATTTTTTATATGGCACTCAACAATTTGCTCTAAAACCTAATTTCTTCTAATACCAGTTTCTCAAAGTAATGGAACTGTGTAGCAATCCTTGCAGGAGTCGTAAATTTTTTACCCCACCCCAACCATCCCCTTACAAAGGGGAGGGAGTAAGAAGTACACAAATGATGCGAGGATTGCTGTAGGATAGTTTCTAACCCTGATGTCATCAGTTATTCCCTATCGAAAATAGAAAATCGAAAAGGGCATAAATTCTTCCTTCAAAAAGGATCGAGCCCTTGAATATTTTAGTCAGTTTAGCAGCTAGCGACAAAAGACTGCGAACAACAAATAAATAACAAAGTGTAGTTGAGGAGAGAACGTGAAACAGCATCTACGGTTAAGTGGAGGACTCTTATGCAGCGTTGCAGGAGTTCTGATCGCCCAAGCCCCCGTCTTGGCAGTGCCGACTCAAGTCACAGGAGTGCAAATAAGTCAAGGTAATAATGGCGTAAATATTGTTATGGCGACAGAAAAGGGCGATCGCCCGCAAGTTTTCGCCATCAATAACGGCAATACTTACCAAGCCACAATTATCAACACCCAGCTCCGCTTACCACAAGGCAACAGCTTCCGTCAAGATAACCCCGCTCCGGGAATTTCTTCCGTAGAAATCACCCAGGTAGAGGCTAACAGCATCCGCGTTGTGGTAGCCGGCACCAACGGAGTTCCCAACGGACAAATTGTTCCGGGACAAGGCCAAAGCATCGTCCTCAGCGTTGCCGGACAGGGTGGCACAGCACAGTCTGCCCAAACTCCACCCCCGCCGCCTCCGGGACTGCCGCTGAGCCAAACAGCTCCCCCGCCGACTCCCCAAGTCCGCACCTCGCAAAACCCAGGCGTGCTGCTGCCAAATCCAGAAGTTACTGTTACCAGAAACGATCGCCCCCCCCTCCCCAGCGAAATACAATCCCAGACAAATCAGGCAGCGCCTTTCCTGCCGCGGGCCGTGGCGCCGCCCTTGGGAGATATCGCAGTGTCTAACATCGCCCCTGGCGTCGGAAATATTGAGCTGAGTTCGGGAGAACGCATCCCCCGCTTGGTGCTGCGGGATGCCCCAGTCCGGGACGTTTTGGCTCTGCTGGCGCGCGCTGCAGGCTTGAACATTGCTTTTACAGGTGGCGGGGCCCCTGCTCAACCGGGCCAGCCCGCAGTGCCTGGTCAGCCAGGAGCCTCCGGGTCAGATGAAGGGCCGAAGATTTCTTTGGACATCGAAAATGAGTCGGTGCAAGATGTCTTTAATTACGTGCTGCGGCTCAGCGGGCTGCAAGCTAACCGCCAGGGGCGGACGATTTTTGTAGGGACTAGCTTGCCGATCGACTCGCGCAATATTATCATTCGGACTCTGCGGCTCAATCAAGTTCGGTCTACGGATGCAGCTAACTTTTTGAGCGCTCAAGGCGCGGAAACTCAACTGCCGATTACTCGGGTGACTATTCAAAGCGTCGGCCAGGGAAATGCGGCGCGGGATGTGGAAATTAGGGAACCCGACATTAAGGCGATCGGCGCTAGGGAAGGCACCGGGCCGCTCTTGCTGAGGGGACTTTCGGTGCTGGCGGATTCTCGGCTCAATTCCATCACTTTGGTGGGCGACCCGCGCAAAGTTGACATGGCTGTGGCTTTCTTGACACAGCTAGATTTGCGCCGCCGTCAAGTAGCTGTCAACGTCAAGGTGATCGATATCAACTTGTCGGGAGACAACAGAACAAATACTAGCTTCTCTTTCGGGATTAATGACAGTTTCTTTGTCAATGACGGCGGGGCGGCGATCGTCAATTTTGGTGGTATTAATCCGCCCGATACCGACGCTGTAACTACTGGGATAGCTAATCGGCCGATTATTGAGAACCGAGACATTCCCCAAGAATTCAGGGATACTCCTTTCTACGATGCGAACGGCCGGCGTATCGTGCCCTTGACAGGTCAATCTCTAGGTCCAGGTCTACCCCCCACCAAAGGTGTGTTCCTCCAGCCGACAGCCCCAGTGACTAATGACCCCACGCGAGTTGGAATTACGGATTACGATCCAGGCTCGGCAACCACTTCGGGAAGTGCGCTTTTTGGTCAGTTCCCGCTGTTCCAATATCCAAGACGTTTTCTGTCTAACCTGCAGGCCAGTATTACCAGCCAGAATGCCAAAATCCTGACTGACCCGACTCTGGTTGTCCAAGAAGGGGAAACGGCGAATGTGAATATCACCGAAGAAGTGATTACTAACATTCGATCGGAATCGCAGACAACAGCAGGTCAAACTACCAGAACGGTGACGGCAGAAAAAGGCCAGGCAGGTTTGCGCTTGGGAGTGGCGATCGATCGCATCGACGATAACGGTTTTGTCTCTCTGCGAGTCAACCCAATCGTCAGTGCGATCGGCCCGTCTCGACCCCTGAGCACTGGCGCAGGAGAAAATAACAGTATCACCCTGCTGGCTGAGCGCTCTTTGCAGTCGGGGCTAATTCGCCTGCGGGACGGTCAGACTTTGATTTTATCGGGGATTATCCGCGACCAAGACCGGGTTACAGCGACGAAGATTCCGATTTTAGGAGATTTGCCGATTATCGGTTCGCTGTTCAGGAGCACTAATAAGATCAACGAGCGGGCGGAAGTGATTGTATTGCTGACGCCGCAGATTTTGGATGATAGCGATCGATCGAACTTTGGCTACCAAAACAACATCAGTCCCGACGCGCGCCAACTGTTGCAGCGCAGTCAGCCCGTCCAGCCGAGACAGTAGGAACAAAGGAAAAATGCCTTGCTGTCAACTTTCCATGCTCTTTCCCCTG
>NZ_JAUBUJ010000007.1:0-121195 GCF_036705405.1 Microcoleus sp. B13-B6 | reverse complement strand
AGTCCGACAGTCCGACAGTCCGACAGTCCGACAGTCCGACAGGGGTTGAAACCCCTGCCTCAAAGCGAAAGTCCTCTAAAAGAGGACTAAAAATTAGTATTTGAGTCGGTTTTAACCGACTTCAGCTATGAGACAGGGACTTCAGTCCCTGGCGGTGGAAGAAGGCATTGCTCTCAACTTTCCACGCTTTTTCCCCTGAGTCCGACAGTCCGACAGTCCGACAGTCCGACAGTCCGACAGGGGTTGAAACCCCTGCCTCAAAGCGAAAGTCCTCTCAAAGAGGACTAAAGAACTCATTAGTCCCATGCAAAAGGACTATCAATCACTCTTTCAGTCGTCTTCAGACGACTTTCGCTATTAGCCAGGGGTTTCAACCCCTGGCGGGTTTCGGGAGAATGAAACAGCCCTGCCCACCGGGGAAAGAAAGATGGGAAAGAAAGAAGGAAGAAGGAAAAAACTTTTCCTTTAGCCCTTGACAAATTACATTTTATTCCTTCTATTTCTTCTTTTTTTATGCTTTCAAATCCACCGAGGCGAGAAATCTTCTCTCGAAGGTGGTATTTTTTTACCTAAATTTTGGGATTAATTACAAAAATTAGCAAGTTGCATATAAATTAAAGGTTCCACCGATCCATAACGGTCGGCAAGACTTTAGAATAATGCAGTGAAAATTAGATGCTGTGGGGTTTTCAGCAGTTAGAAACAAAAATTCCTTCTCTGACCAATTATCCTAGGGTAATTGGTATTCAGCAGGAGTTGTGATTCGGGGAAGCGGACGGGAGCAATCGGGAACCACCCAAACCTCCCAATCCACACCTCAATCCAGTTGATAACTCACAGCTAATAGTTGAACTAACTCTGTTTAACGTAATTTTGCAAATCCAGAAGGAGTTCGCAATGAACAAAGGTGAATTGGTTGATGCAGTCGCGGAAAAGGCTAGCGTGACGAAAAAACAGGCAGATGCTGTTTTGAGTGCCGCCCTCGAAGCAATCATGGAAGCTGTCTCCGATGGCGACAAGGTGACGCTGGTCGGTTTTGGCTCGTTTGAGTCGCGGGAACGCAAGGCCCGCGAGGGTCGCAATCCCAAAACTGGCGACAAGATGGAAATCCCGGCAACCAGAGTTCCTGCATTTTCCGCAGGGAAGTTGTTTAAGGACAGAGTTGCACCGCCGAAAAACGCGGAATAGCTGGCGAACTGAGTCTTGATTAGACCTGTACACGGTGGGAATTTAGCTTGGGCAGCCGCACTGGCAGGCTGCCCTGCCTCTGCTATTCTTGATTTTTCTGCGAGTATCAGTCCTTTGGGCCCTCCTGAGTCGGCCCTGGCTGCGATTCAATCACACTTGAGCAGTCTGACGGCTTACCCAGACCCGGATTATGGGGAGCTCAGGACTGCTTTGGGGGAGGCTTTGAAGGTTGACCGGGATTGGATTTTGCCGGGGAATGGTTCGGCAGAATTGTTGACTTGGGCGGCTTGGGATTTGTCGAAGCTGGAGGCGACTTATTTGGTGACTCCGGCTTTTGGCGATTACTGGCGGGCTCTTTCGGCTTTCGGGGCGCAGGTTCTCAAATGTCCTTTGGATCTTAAATCTTGCACCATTGTCAAGAACGGGCAAGATGCCCATTCCACAAGAGATGAATTTTGTGGAACAGGCATCTTGCCTGTTCCTAAACAAGTAATTGAGAATGCTGCAACATCTCAGTTGGATCTGAAATCGTTGGACGCGGAGGCTGGAAGCCGGTTAGTAACGGATGATTTGTCGGTTTCTAACCGTTCCCTTGTCTCCCCTTCTTTGCGTCTCCCGGTTCCTCTTGCTCTCGATGCCGATAGACGAGGTTTGCTCCTGAACAACCCGCACAATCCTACGGGTTTGCTGTTTGGTAGGGAGGCGATTTTGCCTTATTTGAAGCAGTTAGCTATGGTGGTGGTGGATGAGGCCTTTATGGACTTTCTACCGCCTTCTGAGCAGGAAACTTTGATCGATGCTGTTGAGGAGTTTCCGAATTTGGTGATTTTACGATCGCTCACTAAATTCTATTCTCTGCCGGGACTGCGGTTGGGCTGTGCGATCGCCCATCCCGATATTCTCCGCCGCTGGCAGTTACTGCGCGATCCTTGGCCTGTGAATGCTTTGGCTGCTGCTGCTGCTGCTGCTGTGGTGCGAGATACTGTTTTTGAGCGGCAAACTTGGGATTGGCTGCCTGTTGCTCGCCGAGAACTATTTGAGGGTTTGGCTAATTTGCCGGGTTTGCAGCCTTTTGCCGGGGCGGCTAATTTCTTGTTGGTTGAGTCGTCGATGTCGGTTTCTTCTATTCAAAAAAGTCTGTTGGAACGACACCGGATTTTGATTCGGGATTGTTTGAGTTTTCCTGAGTTGGGCGATCGGTTTTTTCGGGTGGCTGTGCGCTCCAAGGCGGACAATCTGCGGCTGATTGCTGGACTTAAAGAAGTCATTAGTCAGTTGACAGTTGACAGTTGACGGTTGTCAGTTGACAGTTGACAGTTGACGGTTGACAGTTGACGGTTGTCAGTTGACAGTTGACAGTTGACGGTTGACTGTTAACAACCAATAAAAGTTGACAAACTGATTTTATTGGTCGTTTGAGCGGACATCCCCAAGAAACCCGGTTTCTATGATAAATCTTGGGTTTTACAGCGAAGTATCTAGGAAGAAACCGGGTTTATGACCCCGCGCGCCGATCGTCCTAAACTACTAACTAATGACTAATGACTACTGACTACTGACCGAAAGCATCCAGGATACAAGCCCCCGGATTCATCCGTCCAGAAATAAAAAACCTGTATCCGATGAAAGTTGCCCCCCGAATTTATCCGTGGTCAATGCTTCAATTCTTTAATCTAAAATCTAAAATCTAAAATCTAAAATCGATTGACTTCTTTATTTATGCTTGACTATGATTTAGTGATTATTGGTGGAACTCCGGCCGGACGTTATGCTGCTTTGACTGCAACTAATTTCCCGGCCCGCGTTGCTTTGGTGGAACCGCTAAGTAATTCCCAAGATTTGCCGACTGGGGAAAAAGAGTCGATCGACCTTGGTTTGAGATACAGCCAAACTTTGAGGGAGGCTGCTCGTTTTGCCCAGCAGATCAGCCGTCAGCAATTGGGGCTTCGCTGGGAAGTCGCTAATTCCTCCATTCCGATCAAATTGGGGTTTGAGGGGGTTCTGAAGTGGGCCGACGGTGTTGTTTCTAATTTGTCAGAAATTGATGATCTCGGCGTTTTGGCTGCTCGCGGGGTCGATGTTATTTTTGGCAGCGGCGAGTTTGTTGCGAAACCGGATTTGGCTTTTGTTGCAGGTGGGCGGAAATTGCGATCGCTCTGTTATTTGCTAGCTTGTCCAACTCTGCCGGCGATTCCCAATATTGAAGGACTTTCGTCTGCTGGATTTTTTACTTCGGAAACTGTCGGGGAATTAGCAAAACTTCCCCAGTTGCCTAAAAGTTTGGCTGTAATCGGTGCCGATCCCAGCGGTGTCGAAGTGGCTCAGACTTTTGCTCGCCTGGGGGTTGCTGTCACTTTGGTGGTGAAAAGTTCGCACATTTTGGCTAAAGAAGACCGGGAGGCTGCTGGTTTGGTGCAAGCTGGAATGGAAGCTGAAGGAGTGCGGATTCTGACTGCTACTGAGGTGACTCAAGCTAGGGTGATTGAGGGTAAAAAGTGGATTCAAGCTGGGCCAAGAGCGATCGAAGCTGAGGAGATTTTTCTAGCCGCCGGTAGAGGGCACAATTTTTCATCGTTAAATCTCGAAGCGGCTAAGGTTAAATACAGCGCTCGCGGGGTGATTTTAAATGAAAAGCTGCAAACAACTAATCGCCGCATTTATGCGATCGGCGATGTTGCTGGGGGTTATCCGTTCCCTCACATCGCTAATTACGAAGCTGCGGTTGCTGTGAAAAATGCTTTGTTTTTGCCGCTGTTTCAAATAGATTATCGCGGGATTCCTTGGGCGATTTTTTCCGATCCGCAGTTGGCGAGGGTTGGCTTGACTGAAGCGCAAGCAAGGCGCCGTTTTGGAGACGATCTCATTGTTTGTCGGGAATATTTCAAGAATGTTGAAAGAGCTCAAATGTCCGGGGATACAACTGGTTTTTGTAAGATTGTCGGGCGTCGCAATGGTGAGATGTTGGGAGCGAGTATTGTGGGGCCGCAAGCTGCTGAGTTGATTCACGCGATCGCTTTGGCTGTGCGTCACGGGATGAAGGTTGAGGCGATCGCCCAACTTCCTTATATTTGGTCGAGTTTTTCGGCAATTAACGGTCAAACTGCGGCTCTTTGGGAGTCGCAGCGCTTGGGTAGCAATACTTTTTCGCGCAATTTATGGGAGAATTTGTTTCACTGGCGCAGGTATTGGAAGTGAAACAATCAAAGGGGTAATTGGTAATTGGTAATTGGTAAGTATGTGAGTGGCAAAATATAATTGACTTGGGCTAATTCCACAGTTGGCTTCTGAATTTTGGCATTAAATGCCTGATTCACTTATTAAAGTGGGGCAGCTTGTTGTTGCATCAGGACAAATAATTCGGCTTGGAGCCTATGACTCCCTACCGATCCGCCATCGAGCGCACAAACTAGATTTCCTCTGCTTCCTGCTTTAAATGCAGAGTCGCCCGAATTGTACTGATGAGATTAAATTCTGAGCTAAACTCGACATTAGATTTAATAGGCGATCGCATACAAGCATCGGTTTTAAAAATACTCTTAAGTACCTGATTAGCCTCTTAAATTCCTCTTCTTTCAACTGCTGTCGTTCAAGGAGCATTAGCCTCCTTCATTTTCTACTGAGTCTTAACTCCAGTATCAACAGCTCTTACATAAACAATTCAAGTATTGTTTTAAACTCTTGCTTTCATAACTCTCTCTCCCAAATATATTAAGAAAAATGTAATTCACTGAATACTAAAGCAGAGCAAGCGAAAATAGTAGATAGTAACTCTCAGAAGCTTCAGACTTGACAGAAGCAGTAGGAATACGTAGATATGACTAACATCACAAATTTTTTTCTAGGATATCACATTAACGAGGAAATATACGCAGGCAATCGAACTCTAGTTTATCGTGGTATTCGCTCTTGTGATCAGCAACCCGTCGCGATCAAACTACTGCGAAATGACTTTCCCAGCTTCAACGAACTGGTTCACTTCCGCAACCAATACGTCATTGCTAAAAACTTAAATATCCCCGGCACTGTCAAGGCATACAGCCTGGAGAGCTATCATAACCGCTATGCTTTGGTGATGGAAGACTTTGGCGGAATTTCCTTATGTAGCTACCTTGCTAGTCTAGCATCCGATAGCAACGAAACCCTAGAAGGCTTGCCAGTTAACGAGTTTCTTCCTATGGCAATTCAAATTGCCAACGCCCTTGACGGACTTCATCGCCACCACGTCATCCATAAAGACCTCAAGCCCGCCAACATTCTCATTAACCCCACCAGTAAAGAAGTCAAGCTGATTGATTTGAGCATCGCTTCCCTGCTGCCGCGCGAAACCCAAGAAATTCAAAATCCCAATGTCCTAGAAGGCACTTTACCCTACATATCTCCCGAACAAACTGGGCGAATGAACCGAGGCATTGATTACCGCACAGATTTCTACTCTCTGGGAGTCACATTCTACGAATTACTAACAGGAAAGTTACCATTCCAAACAGACGATCCAATGGATTGGGTACACTGCCACCTGGCAAAGCAACCTATTCCCGTCCATGAACTCCACCCAGCAGTTCCTCCGGTACTGTCTGAGATAGTTGGTAAACTGATGGCGAAGAATGCGGAAGACCGCTATCAAAGCGCCCTAGGACTCAAGTACGACTTAGAAACTTGTTGGCAGCAGTGGAGAGAAAAGGGAGAGATTGCATCCTTTAAATTAGGACAGCGAGATTTGTGCGATCGCTTCATCATCCCAGAAAAGTTGTACGGTAGAGAAAGCGAAGTATTCTCCCTGCTATCGGCCTTCGAGCGCGTCAGTGCCGGAAGCACCGAAATGATGCTCGTTGCCGGTTTCTCAGGCATTGGCAAAACCGCTGTCGTTAACGAAGTTCACAAACCAATTGTGAGACAGCGAGGCTACTTTATTAAAGGAAAATTCGACCAATTTCAACGCACCCTTCCCTTTACAGTATTTGTCCAAGCTTTTCGCGATTTAATGGGACAACTGCTATCGGAAACCGATGCTAAACTTGAACAATGGAAGTTGGAAATTTTGGCGGCTTTGGGCGAGAATGCTCAGGTGATAGTTGAAGTCATTCCTGAACTCGAACGTATTATCGGACAGCAAGCGCCCGTCCCCGAACTTTCGGGAAGTGCTGGTCAAAATCGCTTCAATTTGTTATTTGAAAAATTCATTCAAGTCTTCACAACAAAAGACCATCCTGTAGTGATTTTCTTGGACGATTTGCAATGGGCAGACTCAGCATCGTTAAAATTAATTCAACTGCTGATGAGCGACGTTGATAACCGCTATCTCTTATTAATTGGAGCTTATCGGGATAACGAAGTTTTTCCCGCACATCCATTGATGCTGACGTTAGCAGAAATTCAAAAAACTGAAGCAAAGGTGAATACTATTACCTTAGCACCACTTGAGCGAGCCGACGTAAATTGTTTAGTTGCCGATACTCTAGCTTGTTCTACAGCGTTGGCTCAGCCTTTGACAGAACTCGTTTATCAGAAAACCCAAGGCAATCCATTTTTCAGCACCCAATTCCTCAAATCTTTGCATGAAGATGGGCTAATTGAATTTAATTTTGACGCTCGGTATTGGCAGTGCGATATTGCTAGAGTGCGAACCTTGGCACTAACAGATGATGTTGTAGAATTTATGGCACTTCAGTTGCGAAAGTTGCCAGCCCAGACCCAGGAAATTTTAAAGTTAGCTGCTTGTATTGGCAATCAGTTCGATTTGGCGACGTTAGCAATTGTTGATGAAAATTCGCCAACAGAAACCGCATCGGCTTTATGGAAGGCACTACAAGACGGGCTAATTTTACCCATTAGCGAAGTTTATAAGTTTTATCAGCCAGAGGGAAATAGCGAATCGGTAATCGGTAATATCAAGAAATCTGACCAATTACTAATTACCCAGGATCAATTACCCAAATATAATTTTTTACACGATCGCGTTCAACAAGCAGCTTATTCCCTCATTCCTGAGGACCAAAAGCGTTCTACTCACTTAAAAATTGGTCAACTCTTATTAAAGAATACGCCAGAAGCCGATCGAGAAGAAAGAATTTTTGATATTGTCAATCACTTAAATGTGGGAGTTGAGCTAATTACCCAGGAGGCAGAACGGGAACAATTAGCACGATTGAATCTGGTTGCTGGAAAGAAAGCCAAAGCTGCTACCGCTTATGCTGCTGCGGTTGAAGATTTCAAGGTTGGCCAGGAATTACTGACAGAAAATAGTTGGCATAGTCAATACGAACTAACATTAGCGCTGTATACAGAAGCAGCAGCAGCGGCATATCTAAATGGTGATTTTGACCAGATGGAAAAATTAGCATCTGTCGTGGAAAACGGCGCCAAAACGCTAGGGGACAAAGTGAAGCTATATGAAGTCCAAATTCAAGCTTATATGGCGCAAAATAAGCTACAGGAAGCGCTGAATACAGGGTTGCCAGTCTTAAAGCAGTTGGGGGTAGAGTTTCCCTCCGAGCCAAATTTATCTGATATTGGACAGGCACTAGGAGAAACCGCGTCAATTTTGAGCGGAAAGGGAACTGAGGACTTAATTGATCTCCCTCTGATGACAGATCCTCAACAAATAGCAACTATAACGATTCTGTCAAGCCTATTTACTCCTGCCTACCTAGCGCTGCCGCCACTCGCGCCTTTGGTAGTTTGCAAACAGGTCAATTTATCTGTCCAATATGGCAATGCTTCTTTGTCTCCCTATGCTTTTGTCATATATAGTTTTCTTCTCTGTGGCATGGGAGATATTGAGCGGGGCTATCAGTTCGGTCAACTGGCTTTACGTCTATTGTCAAAGTTGAATGCCAAAGAAATCCAAGCCAAGACATCCGCAATGGTGCATTCTTGTATTCAACCTTGGAAAGAACACTTCAGAAATAGTTTAAAACCTTTGCTGTCAGATTATACTTGTGGGCTGGAAACCGGAGAGTTAGAATTTGCTGGTTATGCTATCTTTCACTACAGTTATTACTCGTATTTTGTTGGCAAGCAACTAACGCAACTCGAACCAGAAATAGCAACCTACGCAGATGCCGTTAGTAAAATTCACCAAGAAGCCCCACTTTCTTATCAGAAAATTTGTTGGCAAGCCGTTTTGAACTTGATAGGAAGATCGCCAGACCCATGCCATTTAAAGGGAGAAGCCTACGACGAAGAGACAATGTTGCAACTGTATCAGGGAACCAATAACTACCTAGGGATTCATTACTTATACTTGCATCAACTTGTGCTTTGTTATCTGTTTGAAAATTACCCGGAAGCTTTTAAAAGTAGCGCTCAAATAGAAAGTTATTTGAGCGCAGCTTCAGGGCTGATAACTGTTGCCATCTTCCATTTCTACGATTCTTTGGTGCGGTTGGCAGTGTATTCTGACACTCCCCAGTCTGAACAACAGGGCATTCTTGACAGAGTACAAGCTAACCAAGAAAAAATGCAAAAGTGGGCGAATCATGCCCCCATGAATCATCTGCATAAATTCTATCTAGTAGAGGCAGAACGGCATCGCGTTTTAAACCAAAAAATAGAAGCGGTCGAGATGTACGACAAGGCTATTGCCCTCGCCCAAGAAAACGAATACCTCAACGAGGAAGCACTTGCTCACGAACTCGCTGCCAAATTCTACTTAGAATGGGGCAAAGAAAAACTGGCAAAACCATATTTAATTGATGCTTACTATGCTTACGCTCGTTGGGGAGCAAAAGCAAAGATTGACCATCTAGAACAGCGCTACCCCCAATTGCTTGCTGTGATCCTGCAACAGGAGCGAACTCGCCAGAATCCGAGCGAAACAATTCACACATCGACCCATAGTGAATCATCCCTATCTAACACGAATAGAACAATTATCGGTAGCACCAGCAGTTGGGGCTTAGTAGATTTGCCGACCGTTATCAAAGCTTCTCAAGCTCTATCTAGCGAAATTAAACTCGATCAATTGCTCACTACGCTCATGCAAGTGGTGGTGAAGAATGCCGGAGCACAAACCGGAGCATTAATTTTGAATGAAGAGGGAAACTGGAGGATAAACGTCCACTGCACAAACCGTCAAGACTGCCTTCTGCAATCTATTCCGGTTGAGGAGAGCGAAGTAATTCCTCTCACCCTAATCAACTACGTCAAACGTACAAAAGAAACCCTTATTTTTGATGATGCTAGCAATCAACCAAGATTTGCATCTGACCCCTACATAGTCCAACAGCAACCTCAGAGCGTGCTTTGCACTCCGATCAGCGAGCGAGGGAAAATGATGGGGATTTTGTATTTGGAAAATAATTTAGCCACAGGGGTATTCACGGGCGATCGCGTCGCCATCCTCAACATCCTGTGCTCCCAAGCAGCAATTTCCTTACAAAACGCCCGACTGTATCAACAATCCCAGGAATATGCCCAAAAACTAGAGCAGTCTATCCACGATCTCAAACAGATGCAACTGCAATTGGTGCAGGGTGAGAAGATGTCTGCTTTGGGAAATTTAGTCGCCGGTGTAGCCCACGAAATTAACAATCCCGTAGGCTTTATCGCGGGAAACTTGCAACCGGCTCAAGAATACGTGGGGGATTTATTCAATTTGATTGATTTGTATCAAGAAAAATTTCCCAATCCGGGAGGGGAAATTGAAACAGAAATTGAAGATATGGACTTGGAGTATTTGCGAGAAGATTTGCCTAAATTGATTGGCTCGATGAAGGAAGGAGTCGATCGCATCCGCAATATCAGTATAAGTTTGAGAACGTTTTCGAGGGCTGATAGCGATCGACCAGTTTCTTTCAATATTCACGATGGACTCGAAAGCACTCTGCTAATTCTCAAGCACCGTTTAAAAGCCAGCGAGTTCCGCCCTGCCATTGAAGTTGTGAAAGAGTATGGTAACTTGCCCCTAGTGAAATGCTTTCCCGGCCAGTTAAACCAGGTATTTATGAACGTACTGGCTAATGCCATTGACGCTCTGGAGGAGTCAAATAAGGAGCGCAGTTTTAAGGAAATTAAAGCCCTACCTAATCAAATCACGGTTCAAACTGCTCTGAGCGAAGACCAAAATCAGGTTTTGATTCGCATTAAGGATAATGGAGTGGGGATGTCAGGCGAAGTCAAGGAAAACATCTTTAACCACTTATTCACTACCAAGTCGGTGGGTCAAGGAACTGGATTAGGATTGTCTATAGCCCACCAAATTGTTGTGGAAAAACATGGAGGTACGTTACTCGTGAATTCTTCTTTGGGCCAGGGTTCGGAGTTTGTGATTTCTATTCCGGCGTGAGCATTTCGTAATAGGGCTGTAACGCAATTAGTGCCGCGTCGCAATTACCAGTTCCGTTATTAGCAGAAACAGGAAACGGGACACGGGGAACGAGCAACAGCCTAGGGGTTTTCGTGCTCGGAACTAGCGACTATGGACTAGGGAAACAAAGAATCTCGACTAATTCCCCCATCCTCCGCCCGCACCTTATTGGTGATTGAGACAGCGGTTTGCAACCGCCCGCTTTACCAACTCTCTTCGCTTTTTTTGTGCCCGGTTTTGAGTTAAGAGTTCCCTTGAGTTTTTCAGCCTCTACCTTACCGAAATGAAAGCAGCTATCATGCTACTGAGATTGGGGAGTTGAATTTCATAATATGATAAGGTGCGCGCACCCTAGGTTAATAAGGTGCGCGCTTGACGCTTGACGCTGAGATGTACGGAGAGGGTGGGATTTGAACCCACGTTAGAGTCACCCCTAAAGTAGATTTCGAGTCTACCGCATTCAACCGCTCTGCCACCTCTCCAATTGATTTGAGATGTGAGCTAAAAGTATTTTACCGCACAGTGCGCCAGATTGTAAATCTTTATAAAAAAGAAGTTTGATTTTCTTCAGATTCCAAAGTGGTCTTAAATCCCCCTGCAGGAGTCCACTGGAGGGCTCCGTCGCGCCCTGTCCAGAATATCTGGGTTTTGGTTTGGCGCAGTTGGGCTGCGGTTTCTGGGTCGATTTCGTCAGCAGAGGCGATCGCCACTTGTGGCCCAACCGCGCCCAATAACTCGGCCGTCAGGGCTTTTCCTGACCACCACAGCACTTGAGCCGGCTTCAAGGTTCCCGTTGCTGCCAATTTTTTTTGCGCTTCCGGTGTCATTTCACCGACGAGCAACCAAGTTCGATTTCCCACCAGGAATTCTACCACCGGAATCTCCGCATTCACGAACTGCAACCGCGTCGAACCCAGATCAACTGTACTGCTAGTTTCTAAAGGAATGTAAACGCCTTGGCGAGATTGCACAGCCGTTATAAATTCCTGATTGTTGCCACGGTGAATTTGTTTGGGAGCATTATTATCATAAAATGTTTTAATTGGCAAGCGTTCTAGTAATTTTCCCCAACCACTGCTCAAACCTAAATGACCGTGAGTGGCGATCGCAAAATTCACAGAATTAACTCCTTGCTTCTGCAAAAAAGGCAACACTGTAAACCTTACGGTATTTTCATCACCGCTATTAATTAGCGCCACTTTTCCCCTATCTTGAATTACTAAAACAGGCTCACCAGATGTCGCCAGCAAAGTAACTTGAAATAAAGATGATTGAACGTGCCAAGCTGGCAAAACTATGATACTTATTCCCGCCACCAGCGCCAGCGGTAAAATCCAAGCCGCAGAAAAAATCGGCAGTGCAATAACTCTGCTTTTCGCCTTCTTCCCTTTCCCCTTTTCCTGGTTTTTTCCTCTGACTGCTTCCGGCTTCCGTCTTTTTTCTTCCTTCCTCCTTCTATCCGTTACATCCGTTACAGAATCCGTTGCCGAACTTCCCCCGATCCAAACCCAGCAAATTAAACTGTAAAGCGCGATTAGCTGAAACACCGATACTTGACCGACAGCTACCGAATTACCGGGTAATTGCGAGAAATATTGGGCGATCGCAATTAACCCCTTTGCCGGATAGTCCAGCAGTTGCGCTAAAATACTGCCAGCGGGCGGAAAAATCAATCCAGCTAAAGCGCTAACCATCCCCCCAATACTCAAAATCCACAGCAAAGGAGCCGCAATAATATTGACTAAAATGCTGTAAGGTGATACCACACTAAAAACGTAAAGTAGCAGCGGCAGGACCCAAATTGAAGCTGCAATCGGAACCACAACAATCGAAGCGATCGCGGGCGGCATCCATTCCAACTTTGCCATCAGCGGCGGCGTTGTCACGATTAACCCCAAAGTTGCCAAAAAACTCAGTTGGAAACCTAAATCCCAAATCCACAAAGGGTTAACCAGCAGTAAAATAGTAGCAGCAATTAACAGCAATCCCAGCGGCTTAACTTGGCGGTTCAGCACCAAAGCAAATAGTGTTCCCAATCCCATTAAAGCGGCGCGGCATACTGAAGCTTCAAAGCCGGTTAATCCCACGAGGAAAAATAAAGCACCGACGCCAAAGCTAAATTGTAATTGTTTGGAAAAACGCCTGGTTAAAGCTAGAACTAAAGCCAAAACCATCGAAACTTGAGTGCCGGAAGCTGCGATCGCGTGGGCCACTCCAGCCTGCACAAAAGAGTCGCGGATGTTGTAAGGTAAATCTACTGCTTGTTTGCCGAGGGCGATCGCACTGATCAAGGGCCCTTCTGGAACATTTAACTGCGATAGTTGCGATCGCACGATCCGCTGCCGCATCGCTTGAATTTTCGATGGCTGCATCCCGCTTGACTCCCAGAAAGCAGCCGCTTGGCTGTTAACTCGATTTACATCCGCGATCGCATTTTCTCTCCTCCAGTCAATTTGACGGCCTTTGAGTCCGACAAAAGCCCCTTCTCTGGCTAAATATTTTTGAAAATCAAAAGCCCCCGGATTCGACGGCGGCTGCGGTTTGTACAAGGAACCCACAACTGCGATCGTATTGTCGGCGTACAAGCCAGTTGCTTGCAGCAGGGGCACTGTAACGTAGAGTTTGCCGGATACTGGGCGGTTGACAACTACTCCTCCCTCGCCGCCGTTGATTTCGCTAACTAAATCTGTTTCTAGCCAAAATTGCGATCGACCCGATCGAGTCAATCGAGGCGTACTGGCAACTCTACCGCGAACTGTCACCGCCACTTCTTGAGTGTTTCCAACCGCCGGAATCAGTTTGCTGATGTCATCTATTGCTGGTTGGGGCGATCGAACTGCAAAATAAACGCTAGCTAGAAATGCCACCAAACCCGCAACTGCCCACACCCATTTCCCTCGCGGCAGCATCTCCAACAAACTCAACTCTTCCCTCGCATCTAAGGGTGCTTCAAGAGCATTTTCTTTTTGTCTGCTGCGTCTTTTCTTAGTAACTTGGACAGAATTTTTAGTATATTTTCGCAACAATTTCGGCAGGGCGATCGCTACCGCTATTCCCAAAGCAAGTATCGCGTATCTACCCCAAGAAACCGCTGTAGAAATCAATCCCAAAATGTAGGCAAGACAGAAGATGACACCCGTTGCTTGATTCATTAATTAGCAAGTAATTAGCAATTTTTACTGTCAAAAGTAGAGTTGGTTTCAGTCCAGAACACATAATATCAATTCCGGTTATATCGGAATGATTTAACCACAGAGAACGCAGAGAACGCAGAGGAAGAGAAGAGAGAGAGACGAATAATGCCGATGAAGAGAGGATTTCATATAACCTCTGTATGTAGGGTACACATTGCGACCCTACATATAGCTGGTAAAAGTATAGTCATTTATAGGCATGGGAGGCTTCAAGTCCCTCCCCCTTCACTTTTACTTTGAGCGGATTAACCCGCCTCGGCTGAACTACGCAGCTCCCTATCCCATCGCTGAAGGCATTTGGGATTGCTTTTCTGAGGATATTGTACGCTGCATTCACATCGGAATTAATTAACCGACCAACCGATGTTTTGTACAAACCTCGCTTGATACGCTTACCAGTAAACACAGGCTCTTTATCAGTTGTTCCGTAAACAGGAATTGGGTCTAGACCCAGAAAGTTGGCCCGTGAACTATAGGATTCTTCCTGCACAATTACCTTGATTCCCGCCAGCCGAGCTTTGTATTCCAACATCTCAATTAATCGAGAGTGAGGAATGTTGACAAAGTTTTGGTTGGTTTGCTTACCTAAGTTAATTTCGGTTTTCCACTGTGCATTTTTGCCGATGACCAGCGTTCCAATTTGGTTCACTACCAAATGGTCAACAATCACGCGACTAGCATGATGCAAGTAATTATCAACTTTTTGATGGCGACAACGAGTTAAGCGCTGAATCCGGGGTGACGTTTTGCGGTTCCCTTTTAAGTGGGATTGCAATCGTGCTTTCCGCTTGTTGTAGAACTGGTTGATCGATTTCAATGGTCGCCCGTTAATCAACAAAGGGATAAATCCCGGTTGATTTGAAGTTAACGCCACTAAATTATCCAGTCCCAAATCAATACTAGCTACAGAGTTGGCATTGCCAAGGGTGGACTCCGTTTCATCATAAATCACCTCAATTACATAGGCATCACATTTCGGAACCAGTCTAACTTGACAAATCAGGTTGGGATTGAGTTTGGTTTTAATTGAAAGTTCAGTGCCGGAAAGTTTAATGATTCCTTTCTTCAACTGTTTGCTGCTAATTGCTTGAATCGTGTAGACGAGAAGGTTTCGCCCTTTAGTCTTATCTTTGTACTTTGGCAATTTTGGGCTACCCGTGAATCTTGAAGAGTCAGCTTTGTAAGCTTTAACGGCTTCAAAAAACGATTTCCAATTCTTGTCTAGCACCATCAAGATTTGCTGACTTACTTTAGCAGGCAAAGCCTTATATGCTTCGTGAGACTTCATCAATCGGTTCATTTCGTTATAACTGACATAACCCCATCCATAAATAAAGCTCTGACGAATGACGTAATTGGCGGCATTGTAGAGGTTTTTGGACTTGAAAGCTAGTTCGTCTATTTGGGCGAAACGGTGTTCCGTCGATTTAATGATGTGCCTCTGTGTTAGTTGCATTTGAGACTTGCGTTTTTTGGGCTATGCGTATTCCTTGTTCAACACTCACAACAATAGAATACCATTATTGTTTATAATTGCTTATAAACTCAATGAAGTTTTACAATACTACCACTGCCTAATAAGTCTTCTTCTAAATAGACAGCCCCAATTTTAAACCGAAAGCCGCGTGCAGCACCATAAGTGCAAGGGCCGTCGTGCCTAAATAAGCGTGAACCGCGCGCAGTGCTAGCTTATTGCCCCCAAAACCCGTTAGCGAAATCAAGCTGCCAATAGCCAGCAAAACCAGCACTGCCGAACCCGTCCAAAAATGCGGGCTTTCCATGACTGGCTGGTGCTGCATCACCAGCGACAGCAAGCCGCCTGTATAGCCCAAAGCTAGAAACAGAAACATCCACGGTGCAAGCTTGCGGTGATCCGAGCGACTTGTGAGTGCGACATCTTTATCTGTGGCCAAACGTCCCTGCCATCCCGTATACCCGACAAAACTGCCCATCGCCACTACCACGATCCCCATCATTACAGGGTGTCCCCAATGGGTAATTGGTTCGGGAATTCCTAGACTGCGAAATTGACTGGCGATGGGTTCTAGTAGTTCGCTTAAATTTACCATTTGATACTGACTCCAAACTTGGCGATAAATATTTTCGGACTAATCATTAAAATATTATAAAATATTAGTGTAGCAAGTGCGATCGCGATTTCTAAGAGCTGTTTAATATCAAATCCTTGCTTCATCGTCGAGCGTAAAGTCTCCTTCAATCTGCAACCAAATAGAAGCACAATTTTCAGTTTTTGGGTTCACAGTCAACAGTCAACAGTCAACAGTCAACAATTCCGGAGGAGTGCAACCAGAATCTATCTAACATGATGGTCAAACATTGCGCCGAAGCCTGGATATAGGCAAAACTTAGCCGGCTTGGGCCGGCTGTGAGATGTTTTACAGCAGTGATGCTGCTTCAAGTTAATTCTTAGCCTGATAGGCTAAATCTAAGAGCAAAAATAAACGCCATTCGCCCGCACATCACACCCCGTGGGCTGCCTTTTGCCCAATCTTCACAGCCTCATCCTCACTCTGGATGTTAAATTTTACCTGCCTGCTCAAAGTTAATTTCAATTCCTTGACTTTTGAATGGCCAAGTGAGAAATTAACATCGCAGCCGACGAACCGTCACACTTCTACATTTTGCTAATCGTTCTCAAGGGAGAATCAACTGCTGAAAAAAACTAGAGGTTCCAAGTTTGAGACTTCTGGCATAAAGTATGCCGTCTGCCCAGGCTCACTTCGATCGACTGATCGCTAAACTGTCTCAAGGCACCCTGATAGCACCCTTGGCTGTTGAGCAGCCATCGCTGTGCACCTAAATGAACCCTCTCAACTAACTAGCTGGGGATTCGGTTTTAGCAGACAAGCAGTGACTTTCTTGCGTCGCCTTCCTCGGAACCGTGCAATCGCTACACTCACTGCGCCGTCGCTAAAGTAGCTTCCGAAGGTTGGATTTGATACTTTACGAGATTTGCCAGTTCTTGTAACTGATTAATCGCTTCTGCACCTTCTAGTTTCATCAGTTCGCGGTCGTCCCGCATCTCAGTCCAAGTGATACCGTAATCTGACACTAAAAATCGAATCAGATGGTTGTCCGTCAAACTGACCATAAATGAGGCACTGTTCATCTGACCCCCGCAAGTGTAGCAGGATGCCAGATAACCCCGATGCTCTAGCACGATCGCTAAAGCTTGGAGGTTCATTACCAAATCTTGAACGAATTTACGGTGTTGTTCTGCAAGTCTCAGAAACACAGTTCTCCTCCTATCACCACACCGTGTATTTTACATCCCATTTAATAATTTCTTAATAAGTGGGTATTTAGGTGCTGGTTCAGTATACGTTTAGTATGCTCAAAAAAAATCGGATTAGCGACCTCTTCAGCCTACCTATACTACATTAACCCAGTTGTGCTCGAAACGCAGTATCAGCAGCGACATTCAGCCAAAACAGGCTCTAGCGGGGAACTCCAGCCGGAAAATTTGCCTGCTGTCAGGGCTGATTCAGCCGTCGCAGAGCCCAAAGATACAAATAACTAATGATAGTAATGAAATTAGTTAAGTAGAAGAGTTCAATCACCCTGGGGATACTCCTCCCAAAGCGTCGTCGTCTGCCGCAAGCTCAGAAAATCGCCATTCCCCAAAATCAAGTGATCCAGTAGCGGAATCGACAAAAACTGCGCTCCCGCCAGCAACTGTCGCGTCAAAGCAATATCCTCTGGGCTTGGTTCCACAATCCCCGATGGGTGATTGTGCGAGATAATCGCCCGCGTCGCCCCCTGGCGGATCACCTCGCGAAAAATATCCCGTGGGTGAGCCAAAGTTTCCGTTGCTGTGCCGATCGTAATTACCTGAGTACCCAGCAGCCGATTTTTCACATCCAGCAACACCACAGCAAAACGTTCCTGAGACTGCCACATCAAATCCTGACTCAGGGCATCCGCCGCCGCTTGGGGAGAGTCAACCACAGCCATTTCCGGCGGCCGCGACTGAAACACCCGCTTCCCCAACTCCACCGCAGCCAAAATCGAAGTCGCCTTAGCAGGGCCAATCCCGTGAATCTGCGTCAACTCCTGAACGCTAATAGTGCGTAGCACAGCCAGAGGATCGCGGTGGTGCAAACTCAACTGATTTAAAATATACTGTCCGAGCCCGACGGCCGAAAGTTTGCCGGGGCCCTGACCAGTACCCAGGAGAATCGCAATCAATTCTGCAGTCGCCAAACTTTTCGGGCCACCCGCCATCAACCGTTCCCGTGGCCGTTCACTCGTTGGCAAATCGACAATTCTCAAGCTGTAAGTCATAGCTGCACCCGCACCGCAAGCTCAACAATTAGACAATTTTAGCCGATCGATTTGCCTTCTTCAATTCGTACAATCACCGAAAAAAGCCTTCATCATTAACCGAGGATTTTGGCAGATTAAATCTAACCCAGCGTTTCGCAAGCGATCGAGTCTTGATCTCGATCGAGCTTAAAAGGATCGCCCGGATATGCCTCTAAAACTCGCTGCGCTTCAGCTTGAGTCGCAAAGTCCGAACAGTTGCAATCCGAGTTAACGCAACTCGGAAAATCGGCACTTTTAACCTTTGGTTTAGAAGACTCTTGACATACTCCCCTGCCTAAAGGCGAGAGGATTCTTAACACTTCATCGACCAATGCTACCGAAGTAGTCTTACGAGCGCCTCCATGTTCATTTTAAGTCGTGGCAATGCCCTATCCCGACTATATGTATCGTTTTGTTTGAAAAACATTAACAATACTTTGTTTTGCTTCCCGGTTGGATTTTAACCATTGCCCTTGGGTCTTTCCCTATTACTGGATCAGTCCCGGTTTCAACTCAAGATGAGTATATATCGCTGCAATCTTAGGTGGGGATTTCAACCAATTAAACTATAGCATAAAGCCGTCCTAAAAGGACGGGGCTTGCATCCCATTTTCTCGGTCAATAACTTTCTTGGTATCTTTTTTTGGCTGCTGTGCATCAAGAGCAATCTCTGCGGTTCGTTCAACAGATTTGACTGAAGATGGCAATTTGCGATCGGGCTCTGGTTTGGCAAGTGCAGGTGCGGGAGTAGAAATGGCAGGTTTCGGTGTTGGTGTCGGCGTTTTCACAGTCTGAGACTTGGGTGTCGGCACTGCCGAAAGCGGTGATGGCTTAGCGGTTTGAGATGATTCTAGCCGATCGGTTGGGGCCGGATGCGCCACCGAAACTTCCTGAGACGGATTGGGTGCGGCGACGGCAACAAGTACAAACGAAGCCGCCATCAACCCGCCGTACATCGCAGCCGATCGCTTGCGGGTTGGTGCACCCACCCATTTCGGATTAACAATACCCAGAAAAAAGGCAGGTATCGACAATAGAAAGCTTAAGATGAAAAAATTAAACATAGCGATTTTTACCAGTAGAAGAGAGAAGTAATCCAGGACGCACAAACCGGGTTTCTTTTAGCAAAATCCGAGGTAAAGCACGAAGGATATTTGTTTAAAAACCCGATTTCTTTAATTTCTGTGCGTAAGTCCTGAGAAGTTAACTTCCTTATTTATCCGCAGGCAAACTCACAAATCCCTATGATTTACGAAGTAAACTAGGACGTTGGACACCCGACCCAGTTGCACCAGGGTCTCTGAGTATATTTCTCCTTACTAAACCCACGATTTTTTCCTACAGTTCGCGAGCGCACTCCGACGCCTATAAACCTGGGTTTTTAATTGCAGTAAATGAGTAGAACCAAGTATTTTTCTTAAAAAACTACGTTTCTCGCCCCAACCGGGCGTAAGTCCTGGTAAAATTTCTTGTAATGGTGCCAAAAAAGTGAAATGCATACCCAGCTACGTTCAGCGCAAAGGTGCGCTTACTCTAAATTCGGGCCATTCAGTTGAGGCCAGCAGCCCCGATGAAACTGCTTGCGGCGGCTTAGGTGCTGTAACCCCAAGCAAAACGAACGAAACTGCCATCAAGCCGCCGTACAAGGCAGCCGATCGCTGGCGAGTTCCCAGTCCCACCCATTGAGGATTTAGCAGACCCAGACAAAAAGCCGGTGTGGAAAACATGAAAGTTAATACAAACAAGCTGGACATCACGCACCTCCGACTAGCGAATTGCAGCGATTAATTACTTTTATCTCCAATTAATAGCTCACAAATCCGCTTAAAAAAGTTGCAATTTATGATTTATAACTTTAGAATTATTGATGTTTATCAAACAATAATAAAACTTTTAAAATCTCTTACTTTCGGTAGTTGTTAAAAAAATAATAGGTTTCTAGAGAGACCAAAAATTTAGCTTAAAATAGAAACTAAATTCCTTACTCAAAATATGAAAGTCCGCTTTAACGTAGTCCGCCAAAATCAAAACGAGGCTCCCCGGGTTCACACTTACACCCTAGATGTGGAAGAGAGCAATACCATCCTAGACTGCCTCAACAGTATTAAGTGGGAACACGACGGCACTTTAGCTTTTCGCAAAAATTGCCGCAATACAATTTGCGGCAGTTGTTCTATGCGAATTAACGGTCGATCGGCATTAGCTTGCAAAGAAAATGTAGCCAGCGAACTCGCAAGATTGCAAAAAATAGCTGATTCCAGCTCAGCAGAAAGGCCGGCCGATTTCATTCCAGAAATCACGGTAGCCCCAATGGGAAATATGCCAGTAATTAAAGATTTGGTTGTTGACATGACCAGTTTTTGGGACAACCTGGAAGCAGTGGAACCCTATGTCAGCACAGCATCGCGAGCAATTCCAGAACGCGAATTTCTGCAAACTCCAGAAGAGCGATCGAAACTCGACCAAACCGGCAACTGCATCCTCTGCGGCGCGTGCTATTCTGAGTGCAACGCCCGCGAAGTCAACCCGGAATTTGTCGGCCCCCACGCCCTCGCCAAAGCTTACCGCACGATCGCCGACTCCCGCGACAGCGAAACCGAAAATCGGCTCGAAAAATACAACGAAGGCACCGCAGGCGTCTGGGGATGCACGCGCTGTTACTACTGCAACTCGGTTTGTCCGATGGAAGTTGCGCCGATGGATCAAATTGGTAAGATTAAACAGGAGATTCTCGATCGCAAAGATGACCAAGCCAGTCGATCGATCCGCCATCGCAAAGTTTTAATCGATCTCGTCAAAGAAGGTGGCTGGATAGATGAGCGCAAATTTGGCATCGAAGTAGTAGGAAACTACTTCCGCGACGTTAAAGGTTTGCTGAGTCTGGGCCCGTTGGGTTTGAGAATGATCGCTCGCGGCAAGTTCCCGCTGTTTTTTGAGCCTTCAGAAGGTACCGAAACCGTGCGAAATCTGATCGAATCGGTTCAAAGTTTAGAAAAGTCAGCAGATTAGCGATCGGCGGGCATTTTCCTGGTAAATTACAAGTTGTGCGATCGTAAAGCTTCCCACAATTCATCACTCAAAACACGAAACTTAAAACTTTTCAATGACTGCTCAAACTCCTCCATCCTCAAAACCGACAACCCCAAATACCCCAAAACCAGAACCAGCCTTTGGGTGGAATGCCTACGCCGAACAAATCAACGGACGATTTGCGATGGTGGGATTCGTGGGACTTTTGCTGCTAGAATTCTTCACCCGTCAGGATTTTTTTACCTGGCTGGGCCTGCGTTAAATTAATCAAAATCAATTAAAAAAGGAAGCTGAAAAATTATCTATATTTCAGCTTTCTTTTGATTTTTAAGAGTTATTGGAAATACACTTTATCAAATTAGAGGTACCAAATTATAACATTTATAGTGGCATACAAACATATGAATTTACCCAAGTGGATAGTAGTTACTTGTAGCGCGATCGTCCTAGCATCATGCGGAAATGGATCTTCCACCTTAATCTCCGAACCGAAACCGGGAAACAGTGGACGAACATTTGCTGATTGGTGTCGCCAGCGGGCTTCTTTGATTCCTGAAGCTAAACGTACTGTTGATGTGCTGTTGCAGAAAGCAGGGACTACTGAATGCGATGAGGCTAATCAGAAACTTTCTCTGCTCACGGAACTCAGCCTCCGCAGCCATGAAATCAGCGATATTAAACCGCTAGAATCCTTGACTAACCTGACTGTGCTCAACCTCAGAGGCAATAAAATCAGCGATATCAAACCGCTAGAATCCTTGACTAATGTGACTGTACTCAACCTCAGAGGCAATAAAATCAGCGACCTCAAACCCTTACAATCTTTGACTAAGCTGACTGAACTCGACCTCAGCTTTACCCAAATCAGCGACATCAAACCGCTAGCATCTTTGACTAAACTAATCGATCTCGATCTGGGTGACAATAAAATCAGCGACATCAAACCCTTAAAATCTTTGACTAAACTGACACACCTCGTCCTCAGTGGCAATGAAATCATCGAATTCAATAAACCTTCCCCGTTAGTCGCAAAGAGGCAACCCGGAAAGAGTGGACAAACATTTGCGGATTGGTGTCGCAAAAAGGCTGATTTGAGTCTTGAAGCTAAACATACTGTTGAGGTGCTGTTGCAGAAAGCAAGGACTACTGAGTGCGATGAGGCCGATCGAGAACTTTTCCGACTCACAGAACTCGACCTCGGCGCCAATCAAATCAGCGACCTCAAACCGCTAGAATCCTTGACTAAGCTGACTGAACTCCACCTCGGTGCCAATCAAATCAGCGACCTTAAACCGCTAGAATCCTTGACTAGGCTGACTGAACTCGGTCTGATCAACAATAAAATCACCGACATCAAACCCTTACAATCTTTGACTAATCTGACGGGACTCACACTCGAAAGCAATCAGATCGGTGACATCAAACCGCTAGCATCTTTGACTAAACTAACTTTTCTCTCCCTCGGTCTCAACCCGATCGTTTCCAAAATTTGCCCGCTCAAACCAGAGTCTATCTGTCGCTGGGAACCCGTAAGTTAAATGCCAAATTTTTAACTTTACTGGTGTAAAAATTAGATGTACAAGATTATGAGTTTTATAGTTGCACGCCAACATATAAATTTACAAAAGTTAATAGTAGTTACTTGTAGCGCGATCGTCCTTGAATTATAGGGACACGGCATTGCCGTGCCCTGAATCCGAAGTTTCGTTCATATTCTGTTCGGTCGATGGCCCCTAATACGGTAGGGGCGGGTTCACGAAAAATATCTGCCAATAATTGACAATCTCAAAAACCCGCCCTTTTAATCGTTCGAGCAGACATGATATCAAACTAATTTCCAGTTGTTTCACGGACGGTCAAACTGTACTTGCCTCTACCTTTTGGAGGCGGATCGTAAGCGTTGACAATGACGCGATAGCGACCGTTCGCAGACAAGGTAACAGTAAGCTCTGAATTGGAATTTTGCTGCGTCGCATCATCATTTTCTCCAAGTAGCTCCCCCTGGGAGTTGAAAATAGCGAGATAAGTATCAAACTCGGTACTTTCTACGGTAATAATCACTTTTTGACCCTGAGTGCCTTCAAAGGTATACTCGTCGTACAAACTGCTGTCCGAGGGCAGTACAGAAGACTTAGCAGGGCTGAGTTCTCCGTTTTGCTCTAAAATTACCTTAGATGAACCCGCATCAGGACTCGATCGAGGTTCTACACTTGGGCTCTGAGTTGGCGAACTTTGTGGTGATGGCGACGGGTTGGGGCTTGCTTGAGCTAAAACCGCCTTGCCAGCAGGCTTCGCATCAGTTAAATTTTGAGGAAATTCTGCTGAAATGAGGGTGGAACTACTGTTAGCAACTCCACCTAAATTGGAAACTGGCAGGGAGACAGTCGGCTTGCCAGAAAAAGTAGCTACCAGAGCAATTGGCGCGATCGCCCAAAATCTAACTTGACGCATGAATTACCTCGATTTGCAACGAAGAAGGAAGGAAGAAGTCAGTAGTCAGTAGTCAGTAGTCATGGATTATTTGTTAGGTGCTACCAATGCCCCATGCCCCATGCCCCATGCCCCATGCCCCATGCCCAATTTTCACCGGACAGTTAGAGTGTAACGACCCCGGCCCGAAGCATCGTAAGCATTGACAAATACGCGATAGCGACCCGTAGCGGGCAAAGTAACGCTTAGAAACGCATTTTTAGTCGAATCGCTCCCTTCGTCATTTTGTGCCAGTAATCGGTCGTTAGGGCCAATGATAGCCACATACGGCTCGAAATCTGTACTTTCGAGGGAAATGGCTACAGACTGACCAGCTCGACCTTCAAAAGTATACTCTCGATACAGACTGTTGTCAGACGGCAATACTGGGCCGCCTGCGACTAAAGCGCCTTCTTCTTGCAAAATCGCCCGAGAAGGCGCGGTAGCACTCGCTTTCAGTTCTAACGTATAAGCCCCCGACTGCCTAGCTTCGTAGGAATTTGCCACTAACGTGTAAGTGCCGTCTGCTGGCAGCCTGACTGTAATTCTGGCGTTTTTACTGCCGGCTCCGTCATGGTCTTGCGCGATTCGGCGCTGGTTGGGCCCGAGCAATATTAAATAAGGGTCAATTTCTTGACTTTTCATTTCTATTGTGATTTGCTGGCCCGCTTTTCCCTCAAAGGAGTAGAGGTCAAAAAAGCTGTTGTCTTCGGCCAGAACGCTAGACTTGTCGGTGAGTTTACCGCTGATGGCGGGCCCGTTGAGCGCGAGTTTTTCAGGTGATTTGTTGCCACCAAAGGGCGATCGGGCTTGAGCCACGCGGGGAGCTCGCCCTTCTCGTACCGCTGTCAGGAAAGCGGGTACTTTGTCTGCTGAAATTGCAAAACCGATACCGATATTACCTCCACCCCGATCGCGAGTCAAAATAGAAGAATTGACGCCGATTAATTCTCCAGAACTGTTGAGCAGCGGCCCTCCAGAATTGCCGGGATTGATGGCGGCGTCGGTTTGAATTAAGCCCCGAGAAAGGTCGATGCGGCTGACGATTCCGACTGTAAAAGTACCTTGAAGTTGACCGAAGGGATTGCCGATCGCAAATGCTTGTTGCCCGACTTTCACCGAACCGGGACGGGCTAAAGGAATGGTCGGCAAATTGTTTTGACCGCGAATCTTAACCACGGCTAAGTCTAGACCTTCTTCGCCGAATCCGACAACATCGCCGACAAGTTTTCTGCCGTCTGCCAGAATTATATTCACGGTACCGCCGGCCGAAACGACGTGGGCGGTCGTTAACACCATGCCGTCAGGGCTGATAATTGTGCCGCTGCCCTTAGATTTACCGGTATCGACGGTAACAACCGCCGGACTGGCCTTTTCGTAGACCCGAATATTGGTTTGTTCTGCGACATTTTGGGCGATCGCACCCTGGGAATGCACCGAGTTAAATTCTGTTAAATCTGTTGATTGCCGCCCAGGGGATGTCGTAACAACCGCACTGGCGCTGGCTGTTACCCCAACCGTTAAAATTCCCGATACTGCTAAAGTTAGAAGTTTTAAATTCATGGCGATCGATTTAGTATTTAGCGATGGGTAGCTAGGAATTAGGTTTTGTGCTTAACCGCTAACTACCTTCTGTAATTATTTTAAGACTTGCACCACGGTAGTGACATTCCTCACGCCGGTTCTCCAATTCGGGAATCTGAATCAGCAGCTAAATACTTAAAATTAGCTTGTCGTAGCGCAGCATCCTCATTGCCGTAGAAAAAAGACAGCAAAGCAAAACGCTGGCCGCTAATCACCGGCGTCGCTTCATGCAGCAAAGAACACGAAAAAATAATCGCCGTGCCAGAATCGCCTTTATAACCGTGCGGCGCGTACTCGGGAAACCGTAAAAATCCCCCCGTGTACTCTCCCACATTCAAGTTTAGCGTCATCGCAAACCTACGGTGCACCGTAGCTTTGCTAGTGTTGTCGCGGTGCGGCAGAAAATAACCGCCGCTGTCAGCATCGTAACAACCTATCAAATACCGCTCAAACCTGGTAATTGTAAACTGAAAAGCTTTTTCTACTTCCGGCCGCACCCGGCGCCAAATAATCGCACTCAATCGCTGCTGTAACTTCGGGTCTTCAATAAAGAAATCGCGGCGCTTCTTGAAAGTGTCGTCGTGCAGGCCAACTGTTTTCCCGCCTATTTGCCTCATAAAGCCGGAAGGACTGCCACCGTGATTTTTGTACATATCGATTAAACTGCGGCAAGATGCTTTGTCCAAAACGTTAGGAATTACCAACACCGGGGCGTGGCGAGTGGCCGATCGGGCTTCCTCAATTGGGGGTAAAGTTTTGAGAAAATCTAATACTTGTTGGGCGTGTTGGTGCGGTTCGCCCATCGGCAAAATATTAATTACCTGAAGGTTTTCGTTGAGAACAAAAGTTTGTGGTGCATAGTGAACTCCGGCAACTCCATTTTCTTCGACATCTCGGAAAACACCGTACTGCTGGCTGACTGTTTTATCCAAGTCCCAGAAAAAGATGAATGACGGAGCAATTGTTGTTGGTCTGTTTTGTTCTTTGTCTGCTGGGTCAACGCTCACTCCAAACTGCGGTACTTGCAAGCTTTGGAATTCTTCTGAAAGCTCTTGAAAGCTTTTGAGGATAACTTGGATTTGTTCAAAAGCTGCGCTGGCAAAGAAAAACAGCACGACTCGCCGGCCGCCAACAGTCTGGAAATGAAATAAGGGGTTATTTGTAGAAGGAATGGAAAACCAGGGAGCCGGATCTCCTATTTCGAGTAATGGCATCTTGCTGATTTAATAATTGGGATTTTATATTTAGATTATTATGCTGTCGATTAGTTCCACATATTCGGTATGTTAATATTGTTTCTTTATACAAAAATTAGCTTATATCTGTGTATATCTGCGTTTTTCTGCGGTTTTAAACTCGCAATTTAGAGTCTTTTTAATAAGTTGTTTAATATCGGATAATAAGTAGATGGGTATCAATAAACGCAACTTAGATTTCTGCGGTTTCCCAAGCCAGAGCTACGGGATAAATGTTTAGTTTCACCCATCTACTTAGTGTTTGCCTATTTGTCGAAACTGGGGGAATTATCCGGTTGGTCTTCCGGGTATTCTACAGGTCGATATTCCACGTAATCTGACGGCGGTGCTTCCACGTCGCGGTTGCTGGGGCGAGACCTCGATGATTCCGTAGGACGGGGTTTTTTGGTTCTCGGCGGCGTATCGGAACTGCGGTTTTCCGAAGCAGGGGGGCGACTGCTGCGGCTGCGGGTCGGTCTTTCTTCGGGGTTGTCTGAAACGTCCCAGTTGTCAGACTCTTGGGCGGGCGGGGCTTCTGGGCGAGAGGGACGTTTGCGCGAGGATCGATCGGGCGAGTCGGGCCGTCCGGTGTTAATGCTGCCGTTGCGATTCGAGGGGCGGCGGCGGGGTTCGTCGTCGTAGGCTTCCCGAGAGGAACGGTAGTCTTGGCTGCCTCTGATGCGGGGACGCTGCGGATAGTCTTCCTCTGGTTCTAGCTGTTCCATTTCGGCATCGTAGCCGTCGTAACCGTAGGCGTTGCTGACCGGTCGCTCTTCATCTACGTATTGGGCGCGACTTTTGGCTTGGGCTGTGGTCGCTCCTCGCAGCTTAATGCTTTCTGCTGCAAAAAATATGGCGGAACCGGTGAGCAGAAATTGACCGAATGCCAAAATTGGGTCAAGGCGCCACCCCTGAAATAACAGAATACCGCCGCACAGCAAGCCGACTGCTGCAAAAAAAATATCGTGGTCTCGGGCTAGTTTGGGACGCCACGATCGCAGAAAATACAGTCCTGCCCCTGCTACTGCTAGGATAATCCCTAACAGGCTGCTCCAGTTCAATCCTAAATTGACCATTAGCCTATCTCCTATGTCTTTCCTATGTTAGCGAGTTAGATTTTACATCTATCATTAAGTCTGTCAGCCCGACTGTGCTTTCTGGGGCAGCGTCCGGTCAGGGTTTCAGCTTGGGAAGTGAGTATAATAATGAGTTTAACGGGAAAAAACCTCAGCTTGGCAGTCAACTGAAGGTTTTGCCTGGACAGTTGCTGGCAGCCGAGGTTTCTCGGATCGGAGAAATGCCCGACGTGTAGCCCACAATTGACTTGCAGCGCCGGACTTAGAAACCCGCTGACTTTTTAGGTGCGCTTGATTTTGTCTTTTTGGCTGATGAAGATCAGGGCGATGGTTGCTGGAATCACTACTACCACCACGCCCACCAGCAGGCTGTACAAAAAGTTCGCGAGAGAAGGAGTCATAGATTCAAAGCCTTTGTTACAACAATTTGATTTTTATTAATTTTATACTTTCGATCGCACCTGTGAAACGGTTAAAATTATGAATAGCAGACTTAACAAAACTTAAAATTTCGAGATAAGACCCATGACTGGTATTACCGTTGCAAGTTGGATTCTGGGCTCTGTCCTAGTCGTGATGACCTTGCTGTTTATTTTTCGGATCGTCCTGACTTGGTATCCCGAGGTGAACCTGAGCAAGTTGCCGTTGAGTCTGATTGCTTGGCCGACGGAACCTTTTTTAGCCGTAACTAGAAAGATTGTACCGCCGATCGGCGGGGTGGACATTACGCCGATTATTTGGGTGGGTATCTGTAGCTTGCTGCGAGAAATGATTCTCGGCCAGCAAGGGCTGCTGACGATGATGATGTAAGAGTCAGCGGGCATGGGGCATGGGGCATGGGGCATGGGGCATGGGTTAGTTGCCAACTGCCAACTGCCAACTGCCAACTGACAACTGACAACTGACAACTGCCAACTGACAACTGCCAACTGCCAACTGACTAATGACTGTTTTGGTTCAAGAACTGTTCGACGAAATTCGTGTAAACTTCGCCGCTGAGAAACTCGGGGGAATCGAGGATTTTTTGGTGAAAGCCCAGGGTGGTAGGAACGCCAGTGATGGCGCATTCCCGCAATGCCCGTTTCATCCTGCGGATGGCGGTCGGTCGATCGCGCCCCCATACAATTACTTTACCGATTAAAGAATCGTAGTAAGCGGGTATTTCGTAATCGGTGTAGACGTGAGAGTCCATCCGCACGCCGGGGCCACCGGGAGGCAAATAACCGCTGATTATGCCGGGGTGGGGTCGGAAATTGCGATCGGGGTCTTCAGCATTGATGCGGCACTCGATCGCGTGGCCGTTGAGAATTACTTGGTTTTGCTTGATTTGCAGTTTTTCTCCTTGGGCGATGCGGATTTGTTCGGCTATCAAGTCGAGGCCTGTAATCATCTCGGTGACGGGATGTTCTACTTGGATGCGGGTGTTCATTTCCATGAAGTAGAACTTGCCCGATTTGTCAAGCAGAAATTCGACAGTGCCCGCACCCGTGTAGTTGATGGATTTGGCAGCGGCAATGGCGGCGTGACCCATTTGATCTCGCAGTTTCTGGCTGAGGGCGGGGCTGGGGGCTTCTTCGAGGAGTTTTTGGTGTCGGCGCTGAATCGAACAATCTCTCTCGCCGAGGTGGATGACGTTACCGTAGTTGTCGGCGAGGATTTGGATTTCGATGTGCCGGGGTTTTTCGATGAATTTTTCGAGGTAAAGTCCGGGGTTGCCGAAGGCTGCGTCGGCTTCGCCTTGGGCTGCTGAGAATAGTTTGGGGAGTTCGGATGCTTCTTTGACTAGCCTCATCCCGCGGCCTCCACCGCCGGCGGTGGCTTTGATCATCACAGGATAGCCGATGTCGCGGGCGATCGCCAAAGCTTCGCGATCGTCCGCCAGCAATCCACCGCTACCGGGAACTGTGGGGACTTTCACTCGCTGCATAGTTTCTTTGGCGGTGGATTTGTCGCCCATCGCCCGCATTGCTGCCGGAGAGGGCCCGATGAAGGTAATTTGATGGTCGGCGCAGATTTCGGCAAATCGGGCGTTTTCGGCGAGGAAGCCGTAACCGGGGTGAATGGCTGCGGCGTTGCGTGTCAGGGCAGCCGCGATGATGTTGGGAATGTTTAAATAGCTTTTGCTGCTGGTGGGGGGGCCGATGCAAACGGCTTCGTCTGCCAACTGGACGTGCAGGGCGTGTTTATCTACGGTGGAGTGTACGGCGACCGTGGCAATCCCCATTTCCTCGCAGGTCCGCAATATGCGGAGAGCTATTTCTCCCCGATTAGCGATTAAAATTTTCGAGAACCCCATCTTCGCTGCTTAATTCACTCAATATTCTGTACAATAATGCCTTTCGGTATGTTCTGGATAATCGTTTTCCAGAAATTGTTCACAAAAATTTATTTTACATTTTGCTGGTAGTGGTGCTATGATTGTAAATCGGCGGTGTCAAAGGGCAAGTTACAAGTTAAATGTCAGGAACCTCAACCTGTGAATCTTTAACTGGTAACGCAAAAATCCCGGAGATTGCCAGAAAGAGCGGATGTGGCGGAATTGGTATACGCGCACGCTTGAGGTGCGTGTGGCAATATGTCCTTGCGAGTTCGAGTCTCGCCATCCGCATTGAATATAAAAAACAACTGTTGACGGTTTTGGCTGTCGGCAGTTGTTTTGTTTTTGATGGGTGGGTGGGCAGAAACCGGGTTTTTGCGAGAATATTTGGTTACGGTGGGAAGATTTGGGAAAAAACCCGGTTTCTTTGATTGTGCGCGAGTACGGTAGGGTGCAGATTCATCCGATATCCTCAAGTGCGATTCCCTACGGGATAGCTTCGCTTCACGAACTTCTGACAGATCCGCACCCTACAAAATACTGTTTAACTGTCGATCGACAATTGTGTTTGAATTAAAAACATAGATACTTATCGTTTGTCAAGTAGAATGGGGTTAGTTAGGTTCCGAATCCGAGAGTTGGCTGACGAAAAAGGATGGACGCTAAAGGATGTTGCCGATCGATCCGAGGTTCCGTACAGCACAGTCAGGCACTATGCTCGATCGGAAGGACTAGCAACGGTTGATATCACATCCATTCAAAAAATAGCTCGCACCCTCGATGTTTTGATTGAAGAGTTGATGGATGTTGTCAAAGAGTAATAATGAGAATGGTGTTGGATAGTGCCACAATATTTTGGGGAGGCTAATCAGAAAGAAATCCGTCAATATGCAGAAATTATCGCCATGACGGATGATGTGTATACAATAGCTAATTATCTAGAGATTTCTGAACAAATTATCCGCCAAGTAAAAGAGCACATATTTATCAAGGAACACGAGCTTGACATTCCCAATGATGAGACAAATACTATTAGTCATGTCCGAGGTAATTTTACACCCGATGGTGAGATTGCTGATTTATGGATAAGTGCAAAAAATGGTGAGCTACAACCGAGAGAACTTAACAAGTTTAAACGGTTGATAGCCCATGAGTATATAGAGCAAGCACTAATGGCTGATGGACTTCCTTATCGATCGCCTAAAGCTTGGATAGACCATCCCATGTATGGTTTTGGCAACTGGCCAACCCCGGAGAATTTCGGAGCACACGATATAGCTCCTCATACCAGCAAGCCCAATCCATTTTCCCACTGGGTTAACATAATAGGTAAGTCAGCGGAAGGACTGAGGCTTGCGGACAACCTCTCGAATCTTGATGAGTTGCTTGAAGCTATTAGAGAAAGAATATGACTGCGAAAACAATTACCGACACTGCACTAGAGCGAATTTTAGCAATTAAATGGGAGCCAGACGATAGTCGCGTTAACTCTCACATTGCCCTTTTGCGAGAATACTTGAGACGTGCTGCACTGTGGGCCAAGGCTTTAGATTGTACGGATGAATGGCCGTTTTTTGATGTGGCGGCTCATATTGATTCTCTAGATGCCGATGAAACTAAGGTTAAAGTGCTTAAGACTCATTTCACAGAGACACCGTTTTATGTGGCGGGTATTATTGAGAAAACCTGCGAGTGGTTCCTTCATTGGGATAGCGCGAAAAATTCACCAAAAGTCAGTGAATTTACTCTACCTGAACCCTACGAACCGCTAATCCTAATGTATGAACGCGGTGGCATATTCTCTATGGAACATGGATTTTTTGATTTTGCTGTTGGGGGTTTTCCTAGAGGTAAATGGCAGAAATACGACCAAATCATGCCTTTGTTGAAACTAGATGCGAGAACTTTAGATCGACTAGATATTGATTCGGGCGATGGGTTGAATGCAATTAACCCGAAAGCAGAGGGAGGTTACACATCAATAGAGCGATGTTGATTTTCGGAACTAGGTAAACTTGTCTGCGCGGATGATGGTTTTAACACTTTACGATCAATCAGCCAAGCAACTCCTCCCAAGACTCCACCGCCTAAGCAACTAACTATAATGGCAATAAAGAAGGGATGAAGTTTCTTTGTTTGTGTAGCTGCATTTTCAACCGCCAGGTTTCTACACAAAAGAAGTACAAAAATTATGGCAAAATAAGAATTACTCATTTATTTGCTCGCCATTATCCCAATGACTACCGTTACCCAATCAGAAATTGAACAGTATCGCTCCCAATTACAAGAATATCCCGATGCTCTAATAGCTCTTGATGTACTTGAAGAGTGTGAAGGCGATTTAGAATATGCAGCCGAAACCTTAGCAATTAAGTCAGGAGAATTAGACAACGATCTAGATGCAAAAAACCCAAATGAGCCTAGCTGGTTAGAAAAATCAGCCGAGAAATTGCGTCCTCATATTTGTACGCAAGCCTTTAAAGACGTATTGAGTCAAGGTTTTGCTGTTGCATTGGGTTCGCTAATAACTGCTGGCGTTTACCCAGGAGTACCATTAACACTGGTACTTATTTACATAAGCACGAAAAATTTGGACAATTTTTGTCAGGATTGCTAAACGCCGATTGCAGTGAAGCCAGCCCAGTAATGAGGTTCAGCAAAAGGAAACGGCTTCCGGTTCAGTGCGCCATCCAGAGGAGCATTAACAAAGCGTGTGCGTTCTTTTTTGGGCAACAGTTTAAATGTTTGATCGATTTGCGGTTTGAGGCATTTTAATAATGCTTCAAGCGCCTCTGAGGTCAGATTCCGCAGCCATTGTTGTGCCTCATTGAGAGCAGTAACCGTTGATAGAGTTTCTAGGTTTTCATAGAACCGAATCAGTAACAAAGTGCTGGCGAGTTCATCCACTTTCCAAAGGGTACTTACCATACTAGGGCTACCTGCTAAGAGAAATCCGAAAGGTAAGCCAATATATTCATCGCTGGTTCTGGATTCTGTCAATCCAGTTTCGCAGGCGGAGAGAGTGACAAGACGACATTGATTTAGGTCAAGATTAAAGATTTCCAATAGTGTCAAACGTTCTTTATTGGCGAATACCAGGGATGATTCCAAAGGGGAGGCAGGCTCGAACTTGCCGTGACAACCGAAATGGGCGCAGTTGGCAAAGCTGAGTTTCGCGTTTAGAATTGCGTTCTTATTAGCATCATCTTTTGCCAAGAAATCATTAGACTTGAATTTGTGACGGATGTTAGCGGCTTGCAGTTCAAGTAAGTAGCGGTCTTTGGTAGGATTGGCAATAGCAAATAGGTGAGAGAAATTAGGGCGTTGTCGCTGTTTCGCCTGTTGCAGTAGTTGGCAACTAGGGGCATAGCTGACTCCACCAGGGAATAAGTCGAGAAGGCACGATTCGGATTTGGACAGGGATACAGTGATAGAAGAATCGATTTCATCGGTGCATCCGCTTTCAAAATCCGTTTCGTGGGAGATTGGCAACGCATGAAGGGGGAAAAGATGCAGGAAGCGATGGGGAATTAAAATCAGTTGATCGCACGGTTTCGGAATATTCTTTAATATCTCATCAAGATGCAAAATCTCAGCTAGGTTTTGGAGGCGGGAGGCTAGTTTTTGCTTCCATTGGGGTTTTATCTCTTTGTACTCTTTCCGATACTCGTTATCCCAATTTACCAAGGCTTGAAAGTCTTCTGTTGAAGATTGCCAGATTATTGGTGTTGGGGATTGCGGGGTGATGATGAAAGTTAGAAATTTATCGCCTATGATGTACCACTCAAGAATAGCGGTGTTTTCACCTGTCAGAGTTTGAATGTCTTTGTAGAGGATGGGCTTAACTTTTTGGGTTAGGCTAAAATCAGGATCAATTGATGTAATTTCATGAGCAATCAATTCATCTAGTTGTTTACGCAAATTGGTGAGATGAGTAGAATCGCGACTAGTGGTTAGGCTGTCGATTTTGAGGCTGGGTTCTCCCAATATTCTGCCACCATTACTGTTACGGTTTATCTGTTCGATTTCCAGTTGTCGCTGTTCGGCCTCAATTTCTCGACGGAGGCGCGACAATTCGTTGAGAACAGTTTCGGGGATATTGCCTTTAGGTTTGATGTCACGGTTGGCAAAGAGTTCTACAAGGTTGCGGGCTTTGCTGCGTTCGGCATATTCCACAGCTTCGGTGTAGCGTTGCAGTTCGATGCAAACTTCTACCAGGCCCAGATAAAGTCTATTCCATTCTTCGGCTAATTTCTGTTTGGTTTCATCCCCAGATTGAATCTCGCCCCGTAAAAATTCTACTGTTTCAATCGCTGGGGCATAGGTATCATAAGCTAGTTGCCATTGCTGGTTACTTCGGTAAAGATTACCTAAATTAAACAAAGTTTTTGCATGATTTTGTGGGAAAGCTTCGCGGGTACGAATTGAAAGTGCATCTCGGTAACAAAGGATCGCCCGTTCCAGATTTTCGGCCTCGGAACCGCTGATTCTGTCACTGTAGGTCATAGCTAAGTTATTTTGAGTCATTGCCCAATCTTCGGGGAAATCCTCACGGGTACGAACTGTTAAAGCAGCCTCATAAAACTCAATCGCCCTCTCCAGATTATCCGCCCGCGAACCTTTGATTGTGTCACTGTAGGCATTACCTAGGTTGTTTTGAGTCATTGCCCATTTTTCAGGGAAATCCTCAAAGGTACGAACTGTTAAAGCACCCTCAAAAAAGCCGATCGCCCGTTCCCGATTATCCGCCCGCGAACCCTTGATTCTGTCACTGTAGGTCATAGCTAAATTATTTTGAGTATCGGCCCATTGTTCAGGGAAATCCTCAAAGGTACGAACTGTTAAAGCACCCTCAAAAAAGCCGATCGCCCGTTCCAGATTATCCGCCCGCGAACCCTTGATTCTGTCGCTGTAGGCATTACCTAGGTTATTTTGAGTTATTGCCCAATCTGCTGGGAAATCCTCAAGGTTATAAACTGTTAAAGTAGCCTGAAAGACGCCGATCGCCCGCTCCAAATTATCCGCCCGCGAACCGTTGATTCTGTTTCTGTAGGCATTACCTAGATTATTTTGAGTCATTGCCCATTTTTCGCGAAAATCCGCAAAGGTATAAACTGTTAAAGCAGCCTCATAAAACTCGATCGCCCGTTCCAGATTATCCGCCCGCGAACCTTTGATTCTGTGAGTATACGCATTAGCTAGGTTATGTTGAGTCGCTGCCCATTGTTCAGGGAAATCCTCACGGGTAAGAACTGTTAAAGCAGCCTGAAAGAAGCCGATCGCCCGTTCCAGATTATCCGCCCGCGAACCTTTGATTCTGTGAGTATACGCAGCAGCTAGGTTATTTTGAGTTTGAGCAAACTTTTCGCTCCCCGGTTCCCGATTATTTAAAACTATTTGATAACCAGTAATTGCTATTTCAATATTATTTGTTTTCTTCCCACCGGGAAAGTTACTAATATGAATACTTAAATTTCCGCTGTCACGGAGAATTAACTCAATTGCTTCTGGATGTTTGGCAATTAAATTCTTAGCCACTTCCTGTAAAATTTCGGCAAAATTAGCATTGAGGAGATGTTGCCGTTTACGGAGAATGGAGTAAATTACTTTAATATTGCTACTGCTAGGTTCGGCTTGCAATAATTCTAGGATAAAGTTTTCATACTCTTGTGAATTTTCAATTTCACAGTAATCGCGCTCTCCGTCATCGTTCGTACCCAATAATTGCCCTATCTGACTGGCAAAATTCCGTAAAAAATTAGCGTGATTTTCCTGTCCTTCCTCTGCCAGGTTTTCTGCTACTACCTCGCAAACTTGGAGAAACCCCGAATCTACCAATTCTAAGTTAGCCTGTAATATCTGCTGTGTCTCACCTTTGGGACAAGTCAGGAGTGTCTCTATCAATTGCCGATAAGCTTGGGCGCGGGTTTCTTCCATTGTGGGGAGTTGTCAGTAACACCGATGTTTATTTTACCATGATTGGTGGTTTGGCGGTTGACGCTCCCCCGTATCAATTTCTACCCCATCCCGAACAAGTAATCGAAGTTACCGTCTCCCACAGAGTTTTTAAGCGTATTGATAATTTTCCTTGTATTATCGTGAGGCCCTTCAATATAATAAGGTTTTCCATTGCGACCGAATTTCAAGCCAATTTCGCTGGTTGATTCTCCTAAATGAGCCTTCGACTGCTCGAAATCGCGATGCGGTTCAAAGCCTAATGTTTTGGCATAAGCGATCGCACCCCAAACCAGGGCTTGTGCTTGCTCTAAACTAATCTCCTCGTACTCTTGCATAAACTGCGAGTAACAAAGCTGAACGAAATTTTTATATTGGCTATCGTTGCAGTTACGTGGCGGGATGGTATCCTTGACTCCCAAACACCAGTAGTCGATCAAATAAGAGGCTGTAACAAAACGATTGTATCCCTTGGAACGAGTCACCACCACTAAACCCAAACCGCTCGTTTCAGAGGTTTCATTCCCCAACAATACCTTCGCAAAATTTACATCCACGAGACATTGAGCAACGGGCAATAACTCTCCTTTTTCGGCGCTAGCGAGGGCTGTTTGTTCTGCATGAGATTGAAGAAAGGTACTGACTTCGGATGCTTTCAATCCTAACTTTCGGGCAATTTGTTTGGGCGTTAATTGGCGATCGCGCAGGTTGAGAATTTCTTGTTCTTGTTCGGGCTGCATAGTTTTTCTATTGCCGTCAGGGCTGGGTTCGAGCTGAGTCGATCATTGTACCGCGTTTTTGCGACCAACTTCGTAACATTGCAAAGATTGAGGAAAAAACCCGGTTTCTTTGATGGTGCGAGTGGCGAGAAACCTCGGTTAGCCCGATAGTCCGCCAGGGGTTGAAACCCCTGTCTCATAGCAAAAGTCCTCTGAAGAGGACTAAAGAGTTTTTCATTTTTATATCGGATTTTCAGTCGGTTTCAACCGACTTTCGCTATTAGCCAGGGGTTTCAACCCCTGGCGGTTGTGGCAACACCGCTAGAATGCAAGCAACATAGGAAAAAACCCGGTTTATTCTAATTTTGCGCTAATTTGGGCGGCCGCCCCATTAAACCGGTCATCAAGCGCAAGGCTAAAAATCTCACTGGGGGAATTGTCCGCAAACACCACAATCCGAAGCGGCGAAATGCTACAATTGGCAGCCAAGTATTAGAAAATAATCTGTCTAGAAAATCGGTAAATCCTAACACGATTAAATTCTCTTTTTTCCGCCAGTTGTGATACCGTTTCAATACTCGCAAATCGCCGATGTCTTCGCCTTTTTGGTGCGCTTGCTGCAAGATTTGGGCGATCGCCCCAGCGTCTCGAATTCCCATATTTAATCCCTGGCCGCCGACGGGATGGCAGCAGTGGGCCGCGTCGCCAATTAGTGCTAATCTGGGCAAAACGTAGCGATCGCTCTGCATTAACTGCACCGGAAACAAAAAGCGATCGCTCTCCAATTCCAAACGCCCCAAAAGCCCGCCCGTGCGCTGTTCCAACAAAGTCAAAAACTCAGTTTCATCCATTTGTTGCAAAGCTTTTGCTTCCGCGTGGGGTGCTGTCCAAACTACTTGACAGCGGTTGCCAGGTAATGGTAAAACTCCCATCGGGCCGCTCGGCCAAAAGCGCTCAAAAGCGATATCATTGTGCGGTTTTTCTGCTTTAATAGTGATAGCAACGCAGGATTGCCAGTATTTCCAGCCGCGAGTGCTGATGTTGGCTTCGGTGCGGATGCGCGATCGCGAACCGTCGGCGGCGACTAATAATTTGGTGCGAATTGTCCGAGTTTCGCCGTTTTGTTTGACTTCTATTTCGGCGCAATCGGTTAAATATTTTACCTCGACAACTTCCGCCGGACAAACCCAACTAAAATTCGGGTTTTTTGCCAAAGATTCTTGCAAAGCTGACAGCATGACTCCGTGTTCGCCAACGTAACCTAAAGCTGCTTTTGGTACGGGCAATTTGCCAGTATTTCCCAAATCCGGGCGGTGGAATTCGACGACACCGGGATAGTCGCCGTCGCAGAGGCTAATTTGCTCGAAGGTGGTGATTTGCGGCAAGATTTGCTGCCACACGCCGATACCTTCTAAGATCATTCCTGATAGCAGGGTGATTGCATAGGCTTGTTTTTTGGCTGCAGCGGCGGCGGGGAGTTGGGTTTCAATTATTGCGATTTTCAATCCAGAATCTTTTAAGGCGCTGGCTAAGGTGGCCCCGACTATGCCGCCTCCGACGATGGCTATGTCAAAGTCGAGTGTCGGTGTTTGCGTGGAGGCTGTTGTTGGAGAAAGTTGGTTTACAGGCATTTTCAAGGGATTTATTTAAGTGAATAATCATATTTACTATTTTATTGTAAAGAATTATTGCAGTTGTGGGCGATCTTGAGGCAGAGCTTATGTCATATCAATTCTGGCTGTGCCGGAATGATATCAAATCCCATCGCACATTTCTCTCAAATTCGATCGCCCATCAACCCAAAAATCCCATCGGCCATCAACCCAAAAACCCCGGCGGTTGAAACCGCGTCTACACAGACAAAACCCGCCTCCGCGGGTTGAAGAGTCGTAGCGTAGCGGGGCGTAAGCCATCGCACATTTATCTCAAATTCGATATTTCTTCGTCCGCGGAGGCGGACATCGTTTGTGTAGACGCGGTTTCCAACCGCCCGGTTATATCAAATCCGCTAGCTTCGGAATGATATAATTGTAGGGAAACGGCACTGCCGTTTCCTGATTTCGGGTAATATTAATTCCGATGCCACCGATCGCAACTAACAATTAACTACCAACTGCTGCTAATTGATTATTTCCTGTGACTAGAGGCGATACTTTTTGGCAAATGGGAATCTCGATGACAAACTCTGCACCTTCCCCAGGCGTGGAAATACACTGCAATTTGCCTCGGTGTTTTTCAACTATAATCTGATAGCTGATTGACAGCCCCAAGCCTGTGCCTTTGCCGACTGGTTTAGTAGTAAAAAATGGGTCGAACAACTTGCCAATAACTTCTTGATTGATTCCCATGCCGTTGTCGGCAATCCGAATTGTTACTGTCTCGGAATTCGCACTTGTGCTAATCCGAATTCGGTTGTGACGAGCATATATTTCTTTTGAAGAATGAGTGCTGTTGTACTCTTCGAGGGCGTCGATCGCATTTACTAAAAGATTCATAAATACTTGATTGAGCTGACCTACATAGCACTCGACTTTTGGAAAATTGCCGTATTCTTTGATAATCTCAATAGCGGGACGAAGTACATTAGCTTTAATCCGGTGCTGCAAAATTAGCAAAGTGCTTTCGATTCCTTCATGAATATCTACTCGCTTCATCTGCGATTCGTCGAGTCTGGAAAAGTTGCGTAAGGATACAACTAAGTCGCGGATGCGATCGGCTCCAACTTTCATTGATTCCAAAATCTTCGTAAAGTCTTCCATTAAGTAATCGACTTCAATATCTTCGGCTGCTTCTACAATTTCCGGGACGGGATTTGGGTATTTTTCCTGGTAAAGGTGGAGCAAACCGAGCAAGTCTGTGGCGTATTCGTTGGCGTGGGTGATGTTGCCGTAGATGAAGTTAATCGGATTGTTAATTTCGTGGGCGACGCCGGCGACTAGCTGGCCGAGAGAAGAGATTTTTTCGGTTTGGATTAGTTGAGTTTGAGCTTGGTGCAACTCTTGGACAGCTTTTTCGAGCTCGGCTGCTTGCGATCGATACTGTCCCTCGGACTGCTTGAGTGCTTCCAAAACTTGGACTCGATCGCTAATGTCGGTGTGAGTTCCCACCCATTCGCGAATGCTGCCGTCGGCTGCCAAAAGGGGGACGCCCCGCACCCAGAAGTGTCTGTAGCTGCCGTCGGCAGCCCGCAAGCGGTGCTCGACTTCGTAGAGACTTTTTGTTTCTATGGCCCCCATCCAAGCTTGAATTGTGCGATCGCGGTCTTCTGGGTGCACTGCTTCTATCCAGTTGTCCTTCTCTTTCCAACTCATGCCCGTATAAGCTATCCAATCAGGCTGAGGCTTGTCGAAGATTCCGCTAGCGTTGGTCGTCCAAACCATCTGTGCGGTGGCCATTGCCAGCGATCGGTATCTTTCCTCGCTCAGACGCACAGATTCTTCGGCTTGGCGGCTGGCTGTCACGTCGCGCAAAATAGTTGTGAATATGATTTCGCCTGCCACTTCGAGTTTGGAAATAGAAACTTCGGCGGGAAATTCCGTACCATCTCGGCGGCGGGCGAAAATTTCTTTGCGGTTGCCCATTTTTCGGGCTTGTTTAACGCCACCGCCGAAATTGCTGACGAGGTGACTATGATGCGTGGCAAAAGCTTCGGGCAACAGCAGGCTCAGGGATTGCCCGATCGCCTCCGCAGCCGTCCACCCAAAAATCCGTTCTGCACCTTGGTTGAACAGGATAATTTTTTGGTCAGCATCCACAGAAATAATCGCGTCCTCGGCAATTTCTAAAATGCCGGCGAAACGAGCTTGTGACAGTTGCAGCGCCTGTTCAGCTTGTTTGCGATCGCTGATGTCGCGGGCGATCGTCGAAATGTATGCGAGTTTGCCGTCCGGTGCGGAGTGGGAGATGATAACTTGGCTGATGGGAATTTCGAGTCCCGATGCTGACACGAAGGCTGTTTCTCCACTCCAAAAGCCCTCCGAAACAGCGGTGGCGATCGCTTGATTCAAATTGCTGCGGCCTGACGCTGGCGTGAATTCTGCAACTTGTCGCTTGGATATATCCTCGTTTTCGCCTATACCCACCATTTTTCTGCCTGCTTTGTTGATGTAAATCGGGCGTCCTTCGAGGTTGGAGATACCTACAAAATCGGGGGTCGCTTCCAGAATTGCTGCCAGACTTCTGTTGGCGATTTCGGCTTGTTTACTCTCAGTAATATCCCGCGCGATGCTAACTATACCGCTGATATTTCCTTGTCCGTCCCGGTAAGCGCTTTTTGTAGAAAGAAATGTCCGCAAATTGCCTTTAACTGGCAGTTCTTCTTCGATCGCTTCCGTTGTTCCCGCTGCCATAATTGGGCGATCGGTTTTTATAATATTGCCCGCAATTTCCGGCGGAAATAACTCGCTGTCATCTCTGCCGATAATGTCGTCTACAGACTTGCCAATTATACTGGCTCCTGCAGCATTAAGCATTAGGTAACGGCCATGAATATCTTTGACAAATAGGGCGGCGGGCGTACTGTTGATGACTGCCATCAACAGGTTATAGTTTTTTTGAAGCGCCTGCTTTGTTGTTTGAGAGTCGAAAATTTGCTGCTGCAATTGCTCGTTGGTGATTTGCAGTTGGAGAGTCCGTTTCTCAACTTGAGTTTCTAAGTCTAATTTAGCTTTCCTCAGTCCCAGTTCCGCTCGATAGCGCTTCCGGTCTGCGCTGCAGAGAGTTTTGGCATTCTGCCAAATCAGAACTGTAAAAATAATCACGTTCAATACACTTAACAGCGATATCCCTACCTCCGGCGTGTAGGCTTGTAACCGATCTCCCAATAGGATGAAATAACCGACTAAAGGCGGGATAATGATTGCCCGTGGCAACAAGCGCCTCGCCATGATGCCGCCCGCGCGATCGCTCGTCATTACTGATATCAATCCTCGCTCTGGACTGGCAAATAAAATACCGAAGCTCAGCAACATAAATGCTGCGGCAGTGTGCAAAGCCATGCCGGTATTTTTGCCAATTTGGTAAAATAAAGCTTTGTCGTAGAAATAGCCTATCAAACCCATAAAGGCAATTAAAAATGCACAACAGCTTAAAATTTGAATCCGCAAGTATTTAGGCCGACGTTCTGACAGCAGCAGCAGCGCTATTCCCAGCAATAAAAAAGCACCAGCAGTATTCGGTGCCATGCGTCCTGGTGTTCCGGGGGTTGTCAACCTGTAACTTTCTTTAAATAGCAGTTGGTCGATGCCTAAATCTAAATTAAAGCTATATTGAACTAGGGTTAATAGGCTAATTAATATAATTAAAAATGAACATACCAAAATTAAATATTTATGCTTTTTTTGATACTTTCTTGCTGTTAATTCTGGCCGCCGCCGCTGTTGGATGAATAGAGAAAACCCGCCCAAAATAAAGCACACCGCAGTATTGGCTTTCATCGTCACGAGTCCGGGCAGAATGCTTTTTAAGAGTGGCAGATCGAATATCCACCCCAAAATGACTATACAGCCGATCGCCATTACTGCAATACTCGCTTTTTTGGAAAAAGACTGGACAGCAGCCATTCGGGTTGAGGGCGTTTGCAGTTGTTGTGCTCGTTCAAAAACTTCCAATTTCTCGCTCCCTCCAATTATTGGGGTTTATACGTATCCAAGGTAACAATTAAGACTTTAGGTATATTGTCGCCCGCTATACAAAGCTGCCTAAGATTTGGTTAAAACTGCTAAGCATAAAATATGAATTATTTTATCTAACTTTAGAGAGATAGTCAAGTGAAGGTTGAAGGCTCTTATGTAAAAGGCATTCGGCAGAATTCAATAATTTTTCTTGCTGGTTAGTTAAAACACAAAATTCCTTGTTTCTTCAGCCTTGTTCCTTGTTTCTTCAGCCTTGTTCCTTGTTCCTTCAGCCTTTTTCCTTGTTCCTTGGAAATTAGCGCCCGATTCATTGGTCGGGCTGAGCGTTTTTACTCAGTCCATCGAGGCGTAATGGTAGCGGATGAATCGATCGGCAATAAGATCACTCGCATTGTAAACCGGGTGCTGCGGGTGTGGGAAATGCGATCGGCACAACAATAAGACTCGGCGGTTGAAACCGCTACTACACAAACAAAGTCCGCCTGCGCGGACTAAAGAGGGGGATATTAAAGTGGGATTTGGTAACGGTCAACAGTCAACTGACAACTGACAACTGTCAACTAACTCCCAACTTTTGAAGTGCTTCCAAAGCTTCGGTTGCTGACGGGTAACGCTGGGGGAAATGGTAAAGCACCATCTTGTCTAAAACGCGAGCCAACTCCGGGGTGACAGTTGCATTTTTCTGCCAGATGAGATTGCCTAAATTATCAACTCTGAGTTGTTTCGGGCGCATTCCTGTCAAGGCTTGAATCCCGATGAGCCCCACAGCATAGATGTCGCTGCACAATTTCGGGGAACCGATGGCTTGTTCGGGAGGAATGTAGTCTTGCTGAGTACCGCCGCGCGATTTCGTTTGACCGATGCTGTTTGGTGAAGTGTTGATTTCTTTAACTGCCCCAAAGTCAATTAATACAATCTTGCCATCTGATGTCCGCCTGATTAAGTTTTGAGGGTGAACGTCGCGGTGAATTACATCTTGTTTGTGAACAAAAACAAGCACTTCTAAGATATCTTTCAACAAAGCGATAACCTGATGTTCTTGCCAGGGTTGACCTTCGATTAGTTCTTGATACAAGGGTTGCCCTTCGATGAATTGATAGACTAAATAAAAATATCCATCTTCTTCAAAGCGAGCTAACAATTCTGGTATCCGATCGTGTTGGCCCAATCGATATAAAACGCGCGTTTCTCGATCGAATAAATGGCTGCTTCTCTCAGACTGGCTTTTGAGGCGCTTGACGAGGCACAAAGGTCGATCGGGCAAATTTTCATCTTCAGCCAGATAGGTATCGCTGTACTCGGTGTTCACCAAATGTTCTCTAATTCGGTAACGCATCCGCAGCAGCTTTTGCAACATCGGATCGACAGATTTAGCGGGTTGTGTGCCTTGTACAGCTCTCATGATACAGTCCCAAAGATTTGCTCCGACTACTCTTTCTTCTTGACCGAGAATTTCTGCTTGTCTCAGTACCTTTGTCAGTTCTTTCCACAAGTTGTAGCCGACATACCGCCCCAGGTAGCCCACTGTGTACCCGCGGGCGATCGGATCGTTTTGCTGAATTTCTTGATAGGTCAAACCCCCTACAACGCCTCGAATTATCGACTGTTGCAACCGACTCAGGTGTTTTTCCGTTTGTTCGTATACCAGATTGTCCAAAAAGATTATTGCTTCTTCTACCGTCATAGTTTCATATTTTAAGTGATTTGTACAGGAGCCACGCATTTTTATATCCCTAGATTTCTGTTATATATGATTTCTCTTAAATTTGCTAGATTGTCTACTTATTGAAATATATTTTTACCAATATGACTTTTATGACTTTAGGTTATGAATTTTATGAATTGACGTTTTAAGTAGTTACTGGTACTATCTCAAATACAACTTTTAACTAGAGAGTACATTGCCAAATTAGGGTCTCGCAGATTCGGCTTTACAACTCCAAACATCAGAAACGACTGTTGTCAATTAATAGGTAAATTAATCATGTCTATCTTCAGTACCGCAACCAGCTTCCCTGTCGGCGAAGGGCCGAGTGACGTTGTTGTAGCAGATTTTAACAAAGACGGTAAGCCAGATATCGCCACAGCGAATCAAGGAACTAACAACATCTCGATTCTGTTGGGCACAGGCACTGGCAGCTTTGGCACTGCCAACAACTTTAACATCGGCTTTAAGCCCATAAGTCTGGCATTAGGGGACTTTAACAGCGACGGCAACCTCGACATAGCTTCTGTAAAGAGGGACAGCGCAGATGTAGGTCAAGTAGCCATCCTGTTGGGAAATGGCACAGGTAGCTTTGGCACTCCCACGAACTTTGATACGGGGGAAGCTGATGGGAAGTCAGATTTTGGCCGTGGTGTTGGTGTGGGTGACTTTAACAGCGACGGCAAGCTAGATTTAGTTACGATAGGCAATAACAATCTATCGATCCTGTTAGGAACTGGTACAGGCAGCTTTGGGGCTCCTACTAACCTTAATGTTAATGGGTCGAATTCGCGGTTTTTCGCCGTGGAAGACTTTAATGCTGACGGCAAGCTCGACTTAGCTTTCATAGACTCTTCTGATAATGTATCGATCCTGTTGGGGACAGGGACAGGCAGCTTTGGGACTCCTACTAAATTTAAGGCGGGGAACGATCCGATCGGGCTCGCCACAGGGGACTTCAATGGGGATAACAAGCCAGATTTAGCTGTAACAAACACCGAATCTGACGAATCTGACAACGTATCAATCCTGTTGGGGACAGGGAAAGGCAGCTTTGGGGCTCCCACTAACTTTAATGCGGGGGACTTTCCCAATAGCGTTGCTGTTGGGGACTTTAACAGCGATAACAAGTCAGACTTAGCTGTGACGAACGATGATGGTATCTCCATTTTGTTGGGAAATGGTACGGGCAGTTTTGGTGCGCCCGCCAACTTTTCGGCTGGGGAATATCCCTTTATCATTGCTGTTGGGGACTTTAATGCTGATGGCCTGACAGACTTAACTACGACAAACGATACTGAAGAATCTAGCAACGTCTCGGTTTTGCTCAACAACAACAATACGCCTGTAGTGAATTTTGGTGCTGCTACCTACAGCGGCAGAGAAGGAAACGCGAATAGGGTTGTTGATATTCCGGTGACAATCAGCAGCAGTCCCGTCAAAGATTTGACAGTCCCGATCGTAATTGACTCTAGCAGCACAGCCACCCAAAATTCAGACTACACTTTTTCACCTGCCACTGTCACATTCCGTGCAGGTACTAACACTCTCACTCAGAATGTTGCTGTCACTATCAAAGCTGACAATATCGCAGAAAACGCCGAAACAGCGGTCTTCAACTTTGGCACGATTACTGATGGGATTGCAGGTAAAACAAATCCAGCAAAATTGACGATCGCAGCTAATGATACTAATGCCATAGCTTACGCCATTGCTACTGATACTGCCAGTATGACCGAACGCAACATTATCACTACTCCCGTTACTTTTACCGTGACTCGCAGTGGAGGTATCAATGCTGCCAGCAGTGTAAATTACGCAATAGGAGGAACTGCTACAAATAGCAGCGATTACAACAATATCGGTGGCACTTCTGGAGCAACTGCTACTACTGGTCAGATTGATTTTGCTGCGGGTCAGAAATCGAAAACGATTACTCTCAATGTGTTAGCCGACACCATAATTGAAGCAGATGAAACTATTGCTGTCACCCTGTCAAATCCCACAGATCCAGGGGTAACACCAACTATTACCACTGAAACGGCTACTACTACTATCAAAAATAATGATTTGGCCGGCTTTAGGGTTAATCGAAAAGCGGTATCAACAACAGAATCTGGTGGCAAAGCAGAATTTACGGTCAAATTAAAGGCTGCACCAACTGCTGACGTTACCATCGGCTTGAGTAGTTCCAATACAGGGGAGGGAACTGTTTCGACGAATAGCTTAACTTTCACTCCCGCTAACTACAATAAACCGCAAACAGTAACGGTGACTGGTGTTGACGATTTGGTAGTTGATGGCAATATTGATTACAAAATTGTCACGGCGGCTGCTGTCAGCACCGATCCTAATTACAATAACCTTAATCCTAATGATGTCACCGTCACCAACAGTGACAATGAAACTTCGGGAATTACGGTTAATTCGACTGAGGGATTAACTACTGACGAAGATGGGAACACTGCCAACTTTGATATAGTCCTGAATACCAAACCAACTGCTAACGTGACTATCGGTTTAAAAAGTGACAATGTTGCCGAAGGAACAGTTTCGACTAATAGTTTAACATTTACTCCTATTAACTGGAATACACCGCAAGAGGTAACAGTAACTGGGGTTGACGATCGCATTGGTGATGGTGATATTGACTACACAATTGTCACGGGTACTACTGTTAGTACCGATCCGAAATATAACAACCGAAATGTAGCGGATGTTAGCATTACTAATGAGGACAATGAGACTGCTGGTGTTTCTGTTAGTCTTACCGAAACGGAAGTTACAGAAGGCGGCGCGAATGGCAGTTACCAGCTCAAATTAAAGTCGCAGCCAACAGCCCCCGTTACCATCAATCTCACAACCAATAATCAGATTCAGCCGATCGCCCCTGTGACTTTCACTCCAAATAATTGGAATGTTGCTCAAACCGTTACGGTAAAAGCTGTTGACGATACAGTTGCCCAAGGTACAGACAGCGCTAATATTACTCACACTGCAACCAGCACTGATGCTAAGTATAACGAAATTTCGGTGCCAGGGGTGATAGTGGCGATCGACGATAACGACACTACGCCGACACCGACGCCGACACCGACACCGACGCCGACACCGACGCCGACGCCAGTTACGCCGACACCAACGCCGACGCCAGTTACGCCAGTGACGCCGACACCAGTGACGCCAGTCACCCCGACGCCAGTGACGCCGACGCCAGTCACCCCGACGCCTGCAGAAGTGACGCCGACGCCTGCAGAAGTGACGCCGACACCAGTGACGCCAGTGACGCCGACACTAGGGACGCCCCCACTGATACTTGCAACTCCAGACATTATTATTAATGTACCACTGGGATTCTTAGTCACTTGGGAAACAGGTGACGCAGCCAGATTCTTTGTCAAACTCAACAGCCCACCTACTGCTGATGTGAGTATTACTTTTAGTACCAATAATGCGGGAGAAGGAGTAATTGACAGGCCAACTGTTACCTTCAATTCTACTAATTGGAATGCAATACAGATGGTGAGTGTAAGAGGCGTTGATGATTTTGTATTTGATGGAGACCAAAATTACCTTATTATTGCCGACCCTGCTGTTAGCGCCGATCCCAATTACTCCGGGTTAACTACATCAATTGTTTCCGCTTACAATAATGACGATGACGATCCTCTTCTTGAGACGAGCGTTATTATAGGCAACGTTATTGATGGTTACATCTCCGGTGCAACCATCTTCCTAGATGCTAACAAAAATGGCATTAAAGATAGTAACGAACCATCAACTACTACTGACTTTAACGGTGCATATCAGCTCGATATTCCCTTGGAGACTTTCGACAAAAATAAAAATGGGAAAATCGATGCAGATGAAGGCAATTTAGTTGCTTTTGGCGGGACGGATACTGCGACAGGTTTGCCGCTGGAAATGCCTCTTTCTGCACCTGCGGATGCTAATGTTGTCACTTTGTTAACCAGTTTGGTAACTGATTTGATGGCTGGGGGAATGACGCAGAGTGAAGCCGAGTCAAAAGTTAAATCTACTCTGTCTATTCCTGCGGGAGTTGACTTGAGCGACTTAGATCCGATCGCCTCTACAGCAAAAAATGAGCCTGGGGGCGTTGAAACTCTAGTCGCCATGACAAAAGTCCACAACGTCATCACCCAAACCAGCAGCCTCATAGACGGTGCATCTACGGCGGACAATGCTGCGATCGTCAAAGCTGTTGTCGGGGCAATTAACAGTAAAATTAAATCCGGTGGTTCCCTGGATGTGAGCGATGCGGCACAGGTAGAAAGCATTATCGAGCAATCTGTTGCCAAGGTCAAAGAAATTGACACCAATCTCAACACTGAAAAACTTTCCCAAATTGCCCCGGAAGCTGCGAAGGTAATGGCTGAGGCAAATCAAAGCACGGATAAAGTTAAATCTAACTTTTTGCCTGAGTTTATTCCCTCGGAAATTGCCAAAGTCCAAAAGGTGACATTAGGTGAAAGTTCGATCGCCCTCGAAGAAGCGGCGGCTGGCACAAAACCAATCGCACAGGTAGTTTCCGAAAATACAGGCGAATTTTTAACGGCCAAAATTCAAGGTAATCCAGCACCTTCTCAACCTGCTGTTCCGGTTGTACAAGGTGATGTGGAACTTGTCAATAATTCTCCTGAAATTCTCGGTGATGAGGGCAAAAATCTTGTCGGTACTGATGATAGCGATACTTTAATCGGCGGCAGCGGTAACGATTTTATCAGTGCCAGAAAAGCTAGTGATTCCCTCGATGGTGGCAGCGGTAATGACAGCATTTACGGTGGCCGGGGACTAGATATGCTGACAGGTGGCAGTGGATCTGATATCCTATTTGGAGGCCGCGGTGCTGACAGTTTGGACGGCGGTATCGACAATGACAGTTTGTACGGTGGCAAGGGAGATGATACTTTGCTTGGCGGTTTGGGAGATGATTTTTTCAGCGGCGAAAATGGCAACGATTTTCTGACAGGAGGTAGCGGGATCGATCGCTTTTTGTTAACTCCAGGTGGCGGCTCGGATACGGTGCTTGATTTTGAGGTGGGTATCGATAAATTTGCGATCGATAACAGTTTGAATTTCCAGCAGTTAGAAATTAGTCAAACTGCGGGAGGAACGCTGCTGAAATTGGCCTCAACTAATCAACTTTTGGCAACAGTCACTGGGTTGAATAGTTCGATTACTGAATCGGATTTTGTGTTGGTTTAGAGCCAACTCCAGCGTAGGGGCAATCCTGTGATTGCCCTTCTCAATGAGGTAGGCACTAAAAACGAATCATTTGTTAAATCACTTTTACTGGGAGGAGCATCATGTTTAAATTTGGAAAAATGACCCTAGTATTCATCACCGCATCTGTTGCTGTTTTGCAGCCAGCTTTTTCAGCTAGCGCCCAAGAAACCAGCAGCGAATTCAGGCAACTGCAAACCTTATTAGAAGCTAAGAAATGGGACGACGCCGATCGCGAAACCGTCTCTATACTCCGCAACAACCCCACGTCTTGTCCTAACCTCCGCGCGATCGACCAATTGTGGATGCAACACAGCAATAATAAATACGGCTTCACTCCGCAGTTAGAGATTTGGCAACAGACGGGGAAGGGTTTAAATTGTCAAACTTGCGAAGAAGAAATTAAAGAATTTAGCAGAAAGGTAGGATGGAAACTTGACTCGCGAGACATTCCTCTGCTAGGGGATTTTCCCGCTCAGTACCCAACTGTTGCTGCATTAGGTTGGCAAAGCTACGTTGGTAGAGATACAAGTTTTTTTGGCGATCGGCGTAATACATGGCAAGCGTCGAAAGTTCAAGGTCATAACTTGTTCTCTACTTTTGCTAATTGCGGCAAGTAATATCAAATCCGTTAGCATCGGAATAGTAAATTCCAGTTCACTGTTCACTGTTGACTGTTCACTGTCAACCGTCAACCGTCAACCGTCAACCGTCAACCGTCAACATCATTCCGGTGTAACCGGAAATGATATAAGTAGACAAACCTAAAAAAACAGAATACTCAGATACCCGACTTCTTAAAGAAGTCGGGTATCTAAAGCGCGAGGTCGTTTTACGTTCTTTTGCTTTCATACTTCTGCTTCTTTTAAAAAGCTGGTTTTGCTGAATACAGGTATGAATTAAAAATTTCCCAATTGCTATGGGCCAAGTATGGTGAGTTTTGTAACGTTGGAGAAAAGTTTATTCATACCGTAAATCAGCAACGCCATTTATAGAACACAGGCAAGATGTCTGTTCCACAAATATAGAATAAGAAATAACAATCAACTGTCAACTGTCAACTGTCAACTGTCAACTGTCAACTACTTAATCTTATTTACATAGCCCCACAAACTATAATCGCGACTCAACCAACCCCGGAAAAAAGCCATCTGAGTCGGATCTTCTTGCACCCTTTTGTAGCGGTAAATAATTCGTTCATTAATCATTTGCAGTGCGGTATTTTTGTTATTTGCCCCTTTCAGCGCTTCCTTGGTGCGCGGGTCAAAAACTCCCGTTTGCGGCAATCCTAATGCTTGCTGAAGAAAGGTAATTGAGTTATTAATACCGAAATTAACGGCGGTGTCAAACATGACGATCGCCAAAGCCGGCTGCATCGTGCCCGAAAGGCTCGAATCCCAGTAATATTTATAAATTTCTAGGAGCTCTGCTTCCGACATCTGCGTCACGTCGAGGGGCGGAAGCCCACGACTGTAGCGGTAGGCGTTGTATTCCGTTTGCAAGACGCCCCGATAAGTTCTGCCACCCTTATCGGCAGGGTGATTGCTGAATCCACCCTCAAAATATAGGGTGAAATAAAGAGCAGTTTGAAATAATTTCTGCCGAAAGCTGGCTGTCTGCTGCTGCTGTGCGAAAGTCTTTTGGGCAAAGGGTAAGGGGATTGCTAAGGTTAACAAGAGTATCCCCAGCAGGAGGTTTGGTTTCCACTTGATGTTATGTTGGCGCTGTGTCGCTTGCTTGTCGCTCATAAATTCTCTGTGACGATCGCCCGTAGTTCCGCTAAAACTGCTACTCTGCAAAATAATATAGATTCAACCTTTAACTTGATAGCACAGATAGGCCGCAAAATGAATTCCGATTTTCGCAACCAATCCGAAACACCCCAATTTGAAGATGCTGCATCGCTGACAGTCGCTGCAGAAACCTATTACTCTCAAGGCAATTTAGCAGCAGCCGTCGCTGCTTGTCGCCGAGCTCTGGAATTGCAACCGGATTGGGCGGCGGCTTACGTGACAATGGGCAATGTGCAGCAAGCAAGCGGCCAAATTGAGGAAGCGATGCGGTTTTATTCCGAGGCGATCGCTCTGAATCCCGATTTTGCTGAGGCTTATGCTAATTTGGGCAGTATGCTCTACAAACAAGGGCTTTTGGTGGAGGCGGTTGTCAATTACGAAAAGGCGATCGAACTTAAACCAAATTTGGCTGCTGCTTACTGGAATTTGGCAGGGGCACTGAAGCAGCAGGGGCAGCCGGATGCAGCCGTAGCATACGAGCAAAAAGCTCTCGAACTCAATCCCCACCTTGCTCAAGTAGATTTTCACTTAAATTTAGGAGATAAATTAGCGCAGCAAGGGAAGTTAGATGAGGCGGTGGCTGCATGGAAGCAGGCGATCGCATTCAAACCCGATTTAGCCGAAGCATACTGTCAAATTGGCCGAGTTTTGCGCTACCAAGGTCAATTTAAAGACGCAATACCCAACCTTCAAAAAGCCCTAGAAATTAAACCAGATTTTATTTCTGCCCACCAACATTTGTGTGGCATCCTCAGAGATACTAGCGATTTAGCTGCCGCGCGGCAAGCCGTACACCAATACAGCCAAATGTGTGCCGAAACCGATCCAATTATGACCGCGATTTACTTCATCAGCACCTATCAAGTGTCGGGATTAAATCAAATTGCGGGCGATCGATTTTTAGAACTAGAGTCATACTTGCAGCAAAACTTAGAAACCGCTAGCCCGGTGGAAATTAAATCGCTTTATGCAAACTTGTTATTCAGCACGCCCTATTTGCGAGATGACTTGGCAGCCAACTCAAAACTTTACAGATTAATTGCCCAAAAGTATATCGACCAATGTATTAAACCTAATTTTTCTCAACCCGCAAATTACAGTTTCAAACCAAGGGTTCCATCCAGCAAGTTAAAAATCGGCTTTTTGTCCAATCACTTTAGCCGCCATTCTGTAGGTTGGTGCAGCGCTGACATCATTCGCGAATTGTCCGATATCACACCCCATGTGTATTTGTACGCTTCCGAAAGAATTGTTCCTGACGATCGCACTCAGCAATTTGAAAGTTTTGGCAAACTGACTTTTCCCACAACCTACCCGAACGGACTTGCCAATTCTGCCGAAATTATCGACCAAATTCAGCAAGATGAATTGGACGTTTTAGTTGATTTAGATTCTCTCAGCGTACCAGTTCACGCTGACATTCTCTACCAAAAACCCGCACCAGTTTGTGTTTCTTGGCTGGGATTTGACGCCCCTTACATATCGCCGGAAAATTACTTTCTTACAGACGGGCACTCGCACCCAGCAGGGCAAGAAAAATATTATGACGAACAGCTAATTAGGATGCCTGATTCCTTTGTAGCGGTGTCCGGTTTTCAGAGATATGGAGTCGATCCAGTTGCATTGAGAAGGTCGCATCGGATCGGCTTGGATCAGATAGTTTACCTGTGCGTCAGTCCCGGCAGAAAATTCAATAGCGAGTTGGTAAAAGCACAAATTGCGATTCTCAAAGAAGTGCCGAACAGTATCTTAATTCACAAAGCTTTAGGGGATGCAGCAGTGTTTGAGGGTGCGTATCACCAAGCTTGCGAAGCTGAGAAAGTGAGCAAGCACCGAATTAAGTTTTTGCCGAGGTTTGCTACTGAGGAAGAACACAGAATTATCTATTTGCTGGCAGATGTTTTGTTAGATTCTTATCCTTACAACGGAGGAACTCAAACTTTAGAGGCTTTGTGGTCTAATTTGCCGGTGGTGACTCGCACAGGAGAGCAATGTTTGTCGAGAATGGGTTATTCGTTTTTGCAGACTTTGGGAATTGAAACAGGCGTGGCTTTGTCTTGGTCGGAATATGTGGAAGTGGGTGTAAAATTGGGCAAAGAACGTGAATTGAGAAATGCAATTAAAGCACAGTTGGTGAAATCTAAAGATTCCGCCAATTTGTCGCCGCTGTGGAATCCGAAAAAGTTTGCTGGTGATATGTATGCGGTGTTTGAAAAATTGTGTAAAATAGGATAAATGCTGGCTAGTGACTGCTGATAATGACCGAAAGCATCCAGGATACCCGCCACGTGATTCATCCGTCCAGAAATAAAAAACCTGTATCCGATGAAACTTGCCCCCCGACTTTATCCGTGGGGTCAATGCTTGAATCTAAAATCTAAAATCTAAAATCTAAAATCTAAAATCGATTGACTGCTGACTACTGACTAATGACTACTGACTAATGACTTCAACACTGCCAACTATTAAGTTTTTGAAACAGCCGACTTCGGAAGCTTGGGTGCAACAGGCGATCGCCCATTTGGATACAATCTTATTAGACCATTCTCACTGCGAGCGGAAAGCGGCGGGAGTAGCGTTAAATTTAATGTTTCGCTACCCAGCCCGCGAAAAATTGGTGAGGATGCTAACGGCGATCGCCCGCGAAGAATTAGAGCATTTCGAGCAAGTCAACCAGCGGTTAGAACAGCGCGGCATTGCTTTAGGCCCTTTGGCCGCACCCCCCTACGGTGCCGGTTTGTCCGCCCAAATTCGCAAGCAGGAACCGGAGAGACTTTTGGATTCTTTGTTGGTTTCTGGTTTGATAGAAGCGCGCAGTCACGAACGGTTGGGGCTGCTGGGCGATCGCTGTCCCGACGCCCAATTAGCTAAATTTTACCGCAGTTTGATGGCTTCGGAAGCTCGCCATTACGGTGTATATTGGATTTTAGCAACAACTTATTTCGATCGCACTCTTGTGATTGACAGGCTGGAGGAATTATCATTAGTAGAGAGCGAGTTGCTGGCAAGTCTTCATCCCGAACCGAGAATTCACAGTTAAAATCTAGGTGCATTTAAAGACTGTAAAACCCAAAAAATGAGTAATTTTACAGTTGCTAAAGTCAAAAAATAAATATACGTTGCAACAACCAATGAAAACCCAACATCTGGATTTTTTAATTCGTTCCTGGGAAACGCGCGATCGCGCTGAGGCGTTCTATTTAATTAGAGATGTTTTAGCAGAGTACGGTTTAAAATGCGAACCTCACGGGGCCGATCGAGATGTCTATGATGTAGAACTACATTATCATAATCAAGGCGGCGAATTTTGGGTAGTTGAACGGCAGGATAAAATAGTGGGTACGGCGGCTTACTATCCGATTGATCGGGGAAATAATGCTGTGGAAATTCGCAAAATGTATATTTTGCCAGCAGCAAGAGGACAGGGTTTGGGTAAATTTTTACTGCAAGAATTGGAAAGTAAAATTATCGCTCGCGGCTTTGAGGAAATTTGGATAGAAACTGCTAGCATTCTCAAAGAAGCTGTGAAAATGTACGAAAATAGCGGATATCTACCGACAACTGGTGTGGAGACGCACAGGTGCGATCGGGTTTACGTAAAATCTCTAGGTATAAAAAAAGTACAATAAGGTTTGTGAAAACAATGATTAATTTACTCAGTTTCAATCAACAGTTGATTGAAACTGAGTAAATTAATCTAGGAGGAAAACACATGACTATCACCACAGAAAACTCTCACTCTCAAAATCATGCTACCAACAAATTGCTAGACGGCCCTAAAGACGCTAGATTTGTTCAGACAGTGCGGGGAATTTTAAATCCTCTGTATTATTTAGATAGTAATTCTCAACGCTACGGCGACCTTTTTACCAGCGAATTCAGCAACTTTCCGCCGCAAGTAATTATTAGCAATCCTCAAGCTATTCAAGAAATTTTTACATCCGATTCCAAACTCTTTGAATCCAGTACGGGAAACCAGATAACGCTACCTTTAGTAGGCTCGAATTCGTTATTGTTGTTAGATGGCGATCGACATTTGCAGCAGCGCAAACTTTTAATGCCACCTTTTCACGGTGAACGGATGAAAGCTTACGGACAAATCATCCGCGATACAACCGAAAAAGTAATTAATAATTGGACTCCTGGTAACTCGGTAATCGCGCAATCAACTATGCAGGAGATTTCCTTGGAAGTAATTTTACACGCTGTTTTTGGGCTGAGCGAAGGAGAACGCTACCAGCAAATTCAGCAACTAATGATTAATATGTTCAGCCTGTTTAGCAATCCATTAAGCGCTACCTTTTTGTTTATCAAGTCGTTGCAAAAAGATTTAGGTGCTTGGAGTCCTTGGGGAGGATTTCTGCGACAAAGACAGCGTTTAGATGAACTGCTTTATCAAGAAATCCGCGCTCGCAAAACTCAGTCTGAACCATTGGGCGAAGACATCCTGAGCTTGTTAATTTCCGCTCGTGATGAAGCAGGAAAGCCGATGAGCGACGTTGAATTGCGGGATGAATTAATGACAATCTTATTCGCCGGACACGAAACTACAGCCACAGCTTTAGCCTGGGCTTTGTATTGGATTCACTACATCCCAGAAGTCCGTGAAAAACTGCTGCAAGAGCTCAATTCTATTGATGTCGAAAATTGCGAGCCGACGGAAATAAGTAAACTCCCGTATTTGAATGCTGTCTGTTGCGAAACGCTGCGGATTTATCCGATCCTATTTTTTGCATTCCCGCGCCTTCTGCAAGCTCCGATGCAGTTAATGGGTTATAATATTCCCAAAGGAATGATACTTTCTACCTGCATTTATTTGGTTCACCACCGACCGGATATTTACCCGGAACCAAAACGTTTTAAACCCGAACGTTTTCTAGAAAGGCAATTTTCGCCTTACGAATATTTGCCGTTTGGAGGAGGGAACCGCCGCTGTATTGGGGCGGCATTTGCCATGTTTGAAATGAAGTTAGTATTGGCGAAAGTGCTGTCACGGTACTCTTTAGAACTTGCAGAAAATCGTCCGGTTTTGCCAGTACGCCGCGGTTTGACAATGGCACCCGCTGGTGGTGTGCCTCTCGTGGTAAAGGCGAGGATTTGAATCTTATCAAATCCGGTCGATCGATCGGAGATGATATGATACCGATACAATGGGTTTTAATTGATCTTTTGCTGCAGAGGAATCTCGATCGCAAATTCGGAACCTTCTCCCACTACAGAATTGCAAGAAAGCTTGCCACCGTGTTTTTCTACTATAATAGAGTGCGAAATCGCCAATCCTAAGCCAGTTCCTTTGCCAATGGGTTTAGTAGTGAAAAACGGGTCAAACAAGCGCTTTTGCACATCTTCGCTCATCCCAGGGCCGCTGTCAGCTATCCATATGGCAACGCTGTTATTGTCGGTTACTTGGGTGCGAATCGTAATTGCGAGATTTTTGGCGGTGCGATCGGATTTCTTCATCTCCATTTCCAATGCGTCTAGCGCATTGCTCAACAAATTCATAAATACTTGATTTAACTGACCGGGATAACATTCAACTAAAGGCAAATTACCGTATTCTTTAATCACATTAATTGTCGGGTGATCGGCTTTATGTTTCAGGCGGTTTTGCAAAATCAGCAGCGTGCTTTCAATGCCTTCGTGAATGTCAACTTCTTTCTTTTCGGCTTCGTCAAGTCTTGAAAAAGTTCGCAGGCTCAAAACTATGTCGCGGATGCGATCGGCTCCGACTTTCATAGATGCTAAAATTTTCGGTAAATCGTCAATAAGATAATCAATTTCAAAGTCATCCCTGGCATCTACAATTCTTGCGCTAGGCTGGGGGTATTCCTTCTGGTAAAGTTGCAGCATTTTTAGCAAGTTTTGAGTGTATTCGCTGGTGTAGCTGAGATTGCCGTAGATAAAATTAACTGGGTTGTTAATTTCGTGGGCTACACCTGCTACTAACTGTCCCAAACTAGACATTTTTTCACTTTGAATTAATTGAGTTTGGGTACGTTGGAGTTCGCGCAAAGTTTCTTCTAGCTGTTGAGTTTGAGCTTGAGCTAGTCGGGCCGCTTTGCGGGTTTGGGTGTAAAGTTCAGCGTGGTCGATCGCGATCGCAATTTGAGCGACCACCGCTTGCATCAGTTCGACTTCCGATTCGCTCCAATTTCGCATGGACATAGCCTGATAGCAGGTAATCACCCCAATATCGCCTGCTGCAGTATGAATTGGCAGCGACAGCACTGAGTTAAAATTTGAAGCCTGGAAAAGTTCGCGCAATTCTACATCTTCAAAAGTGCTGACATCATCAATTCGCAGAATTTCTCGCCGCAAAATCTGTCGCACTGCGAGACTAGATTTGTCGTCTACAGGATAAGTGCCAAGCATACTCGGCAAATCTGCATTCTTCGCTTCGTAAGTTACGTCCCACAGCGGAGGATTGGTGTTGGGGCGATACCAAGTGAAGATGCACCAATCTAGGTGCATCAGATTGCGAATTTCTTGAACTGCTGTTGCTAAAATTGTGTCTAAATCTAAAGAAGTGCGGATTTGGTTGGCAATTTGATTGAGCAGTAATTCTCGCTGAGCTTGCTGTCTGAGCGCTTCTTCCGATCGCACTAAAGTTTCTTCTGCAAGTTTGCGATCGGTTAAATCTTGGATCACTACTTGGATAATTTTTTCATTTCCCACCTCGATGACTGTCAGCACCACTTCTGCGGGAAAATCAGTACCGTCTAAGCGCTGGTGAACCCAATCAAAACGGTGCTTTCCCCGCTCAAAGGCGATGGCTATCATGTCGTGGGCCAAGCTCAAAGAATCTCTGCCGTTGGGTTGCAAAGGAGGTGAGAGTTTGCCAGGGTTTTGGCCGTACAACTCTTGCGGGGTAGTACAGCCGAATAGTTGTAGGGTGGCTGTGTTGGCATCGGTGATGGCATTGTCACATAACATAAAAACAGGCAAACTGGTTAATTCGTAGAGCGATCGAAATTTAGCTTCCGACTGCTGCAATGCGGCTTCTGTTTGCTTGCGATCGGTAATGTCGGCAACCATTGCCAAAGCGCCCACATAGCGTCCTTGTTTGTCTGCCAAGGAATTAGTAGAAAGCATCGCCCACAAGTCGCTGCCGTCTCGGCGACGGAACTTAAAATCGAGCTGTTCGCGAATTTGTTCACGGCGGCGTTTGAGACTGGCTTGTGCGATCGCGATGCCTTCTGCATCCATGAAAGCAAATAGCGACTCTCCGATCATTTCCTCTGGAGTGCAGCCGAGCATATCGGCCATTTTTTTGTTGACAAAAGTAGTTTTACCCTCCGTATCTATCATCCAAATTCCTTCGTCTGCTGTCTCGACAATGCACCTGTATTTGTCCTCGCTTTCCCTGAGCGCTTCTTCTGCTAATTGGCGAGCCGTAATGTTTTGAGTCATTAGCAAACCGCCGATAATTTCTTGCCGTTCGTTTCTGACTGGCAAAGTATAACCGAGGTAGATGCGATCGCTGTAAATAAATTCTGTAACAACTGTTTCTCCTGCCAGTGCCGCCCGATAATTTGGCTCGACAGCAGCGCAAAAATCTGGCTCGAATACTTCCCAGATTGTCTTGCCTTCCATCAATTCTTTGGAAAGCCCCACGGCGGCTAATTCTGTACCTTCTACCAGCGTGTAGCGCATTTCTGGATCGAACAACATCACCGCGCCGTTAGGAAAGTTGCTTGCCATAGTGCGGTAAAGCTGTTCGCTTTTTTGCAGCGCAGCTTCTGCTTGTTTGCGATCGCTAATGTCAATTACAACTGCACCGATGCCGATCGCCTCCCCATCTTTTTCGAGCAGGGGAAAATAAGAGCCTGTCAGGTGTCGGACAAACCCAGGCTTTCTGGGATTGTCACCACTCATCTCCATGTTAATTAAGGGTTGTTTCGTCCTCAAAATTTTTTCGTACAAAGGCTCTATTATTGGAGCGATATTCGGCAATATATCGCGTACAGTCTTGCCAATGTGTTCTGCTGGACTCAAGCAATTTATTTCTGCTAGAAATTGATTAATTTGCACGTACCGCAGTTGCGAGTCCAAAATGCAAAGTCCCGCCGGCGCCTCCTTCAAAAAGGCATCAAATAGTGATTGTCTTTGTGCTAATTCTTGTTCTAAAGCTTTGCAAGGACTGATATCTGTTAAAGAACCCATCATCCCCACAACTTCTCCCGTATTGTCTTTCAATAGCGAAAGCATCAGGTGCGAGAAAAATTGTTCTCCAGATTTACGGCGTGTTATAACTTCTATTTCATGCTCGCCTTTTTCTTGTAGCGGTTTGATGACTTGCTCTAACAAAAACTCGTGTTCTTCGGGCGGGTAAATGAGAGAAATGTGCTGTCCGAGCGCCTCACTTTCTTCATAGCCGTATAACTTTTTGCAGGCTTGATTCCAAATGGCGATCGAGCCGTCCATATCTGTAGAAATCACCGCTTCGTGAAATTGGTCGATAATTTGACTTTGGAGACGCAATTTGTCTTGAGTTTGTTCCAGTTCGGCGATTTTTTCTTCGAGTAGCTTCTGAGTTTTTGCCAGTTCGGCAGTCTGCTTTGCCAGCAATTTTTCTAGATGTGAATTGCTGTGCGGCGGCGCTGATTCCAGGGGAGCGCTATTTTGATCCCGATTATTAAAGATTTCTTCAACACTTAGCCAAATCGCGCACTGTCCCTCTGTTTCAATTGCCCGCTCGGAAACTCGCACGGGTACGAGATGCTGGTTTTTATGTTTGTATGCTGCTTCGCACAGGTGCGTGTGGCTATTTTTTGCTTGACATTCTAGATATTTTTCTGGGCCCGCGCACTGTGTTTGCTGAATTTCCCAATAGTTGAGGTGGAGAGTTTCTGCAACTGTGCGGCCGATAATATTTGCAAAAGCTGGATTTACGTCGATAAAAGTCCCGTCCGTCCGGCACAATGCCAGCCCGATCGGGCACAGTTCTAACAATGGGCGGTTGCAGCGAGCGCGCTTGGCTTTTCCTAACTGGCTTTGCATCTGACCTAGCGGGACTTGGGTGATTTAATTATATCTTTATTATCTTGTTTATTGTTGTGAGTTTTATCCTTGATTAAGGAAGAGAGAAGAAGGAAGTTCGGCAACGAGCCGTCTACGGGATTTAACGGATGTAACGGATGGATGCTGAGGTTCGAGGAAAGAAGGAAGAGGTTGGATGTTGGAGGTTCGAGGGACGTTCGGCAACGATCGCGCGATCGGGATTTAACGGATGGATGTTGAGGAAAAAGACAGGAGGGGGAAACAAAAAGGAGTAATAATCAACGGGGAGGAGGAAAGAGGGAAGGAGAAGAAACCAGAAAAATCACAAGATAAGAAGTACAAAAATGGTACAAATACCATTTATTTATACATGGTATCTTCCCTCCAACCTTCTTCCTTCTTCCTTCTTCCCTCTTCCTTCTTCCTTCTTCCCTCTTCCTTCTTCCCTCCAACCTTCTTCCTTCTTCCTTCTTCCTTCTTCCTTCTTCCTTCTCCCTTCTATTAATCGCGGGCAATACCTTCGGATCGGGCAGCCAACTGCACTGCACCGGCGACAGCAATGGCAACTCTTTCGTCAAAAACAGACGGTATAATGTGTTCTTTGTCAAGCTGAGAAGGACTGACTAAAGAGGCGATCGCGTATGCTGCTTCCAAATACATACTGGGCGTAATCGTGGTCGCTTTGCAGTCCAAAGCACCTCGAAATATCCCCGGAAATGCCAAAACATTGTTAATTTGATTCGGGTAATCGCTGCGTCCAGTTGCTATGATCGCCGCATCTTCCATAATTAATTCGGGCTGAATTTCAGGAATGGGATTTGCCATTGCAAAAACAATGGGATTCTCGGCCATCGAACGCACCATCGAACGGGTGACTACGCCGGGGGCGCTGACGCCTAAAAATACATCGGCACCGGCGATCGCATCTTCCAAAGTACCGCTCGAAGCCACGGCAAATTCTAGTTTTTCTGGGTTCATATCCGTGCGGTCTTCGGAGAGAACGCCTTTGGAGTCGCACATGATGATGTTTTGGGCACCTGCTTTACGCAACAACCGGGCGATCGCGACTCCGGCCGCACCGGCTCCGTTAATCACGATACACACTTCTGCGATGGTTTTTTTGACGATTTTCAAGGCATTAATTAATGCTGCCAAACTAACAATCGCAGTGCCGTGCTGGTCGTCGTGAAAAATCGGAATATCTAAGGTTTCCCGCAATCTTGCTTCGATTTCAAAGCAGCGGGGAGAAGAAATATCTTCGAGGTTAACGCCGCCAAAAACCGGGGCGATATTCTGCACTGTGCGAATAATTTCCTCGGTATCTTGGGTATTCAAACAGATAGGAAAGGCGTCAATACCTGCAAATTCTTTAAATAGCATGGCTTTGCCTTCCATGACTGGCAGTGCGGCGGCAGGGCCGAGGTTTCCCAGTCCCAAAACTGCGCTACCGTCGGTAACAATGGCAACAGTATTTTGTTTGATTGTGAGGTTATAAACTTGTTGGGGGTCATTGGCGATCGCCGTGCAGATGCGGCCGACTCCAGGGGTGTATGCCATTGCCAAATCTGACTGGCGTTTGAGGGAAATTTTGCTAACTACGCTGATTTTTCCGCCGCGGTGCAAGTTGAAAGTGCGATCGTACACGTCGATCACTCTGATATCCGCCAGCGCTTTCACTGCTTGCACTATTTCTTCATTGTGTTCGAGGCTGGAGGCATCGACGGTGATATCGCGAACGGTAGTGGCGCGGGTTTGCTCGATCAAGTCGATTTGGCCGAAGTTGCCGCCGACAGATGCGATCGCGCTGGTGACTCTTGCCAGCATTCCCGGCTGGTTCGGCAGAGCAACCCGAATTGTTAAACTAAAGCTGGGATTTGGTGTCAGTTTTACCATGATGTCTTGATTTCAGATTTGAGAATTTCAATCTTAGATTTTATCGCCAATGTTAGGCATAAAATTTAATAATTTAAATTTTCAACTGAAATTTTTAACAAATTCTATGAGCCTGTGGTACGATCGCTCTGCACTGCCAGGGGTGTCGCTGAAAAATTGCTCTTTTTTTGAGTAAAGCTTTGCTCTGTTTCTAGCTGGTGACTCTCCCACAAACAGCCTCTTTTCTGTCAATTTCTCAGCGAACCACGAATATGAAGCGCGGGGGTAGAAACCGGGTTTCTGAGGTCAATCGATTTTAGATTTTAGATTTTAGATTTTAGAATTGAAGCATTGACCCCACGGATAAATTCGGGGGCTTGTATCCTGAATGCTTTCGGTCAAGCTGCGGAACTCTTATCTATTTTTGAGAATATTTCTGCTTATTCTGAACATCAGCAGATATTTCGCAAAAATCTATTTTGCAGCGATACCGCCTAATTCCTGCTGCTGTCTTTTGAAGCGAGACACCCAGGAGAGTTGATGCGGCTTTTTGGTGGCCTTTATTGGAAATGTAAAAAGTAGATGCACGGCTGTTTGAGCCGGCAGGTAAAAATCTGAGCGACTGACAAGCTGGCCTTTGATATATATTTTGTCTGGTTTAACAGTGGCCAAGGATTGCGAGTGCAACCTTGCAAACGCTCTAAATTACCTGCACGCTTTGCCCGATAATTCCAGGGAGTGTAACTAACAGACAATCTACCCCGCGCCGACACCGGCACAGCTTGGGCCGAACCGTGTTGAGTTGCTGGTTGCTAACTGTCAATTTTACCGATCGGCCGCAGCATCGGCCCATATAATTGTAAAGAATTTGCAAGCCAGACAATCCGGGGGAACATTTTCTAAGTTTTGCAGATCGACTGATTGCTCTGCCTCGCTGCCGGCGGGAAGTATGCACAGGGCAACCTGTCCGACTCCTGCCATGAGTTCGGCAACTCGCTCCAAAATACTGTCCATTTTGTCAATTAGTTGCTCTGCTGCATCGAGACTTGGCGCGATGATGAAAAAGGTTTTGACTCCATCGGGACAGGGAGCGAAGCCAAGGGTACACTCTCGTAATAGTGCTTGGGTGGAGAGACTGAAACCGTCGTAGAAGCGAGCGATTACTGCTTGATAAAAGACTTGGGTCAGAGAGCGATCGCCAAAAATAGGTTGAGATAACATAACTACTTCCTTTCGTAGGATTTTTGGGTGCATTGAAAAAATTTTAACATACCTTAATGTAAGGGATTTAACTAAACGATCTAGCGATCGAGATCATGCACTAGATGTGACATTTTTTAATTTGTGTAGCGATCGCAACTGTGATAAAATGTACTATGTGTTAGCGCTGCCAGTGATTTTGATCCGATCAGCAGCTCAAAGCTAAGTACAAAATTTCCTAGTAGGTGGGGAGAGGGCCAGAGGGCCAGAGGGATAGGGGGAGAGGGAAATTACCTAAGTGGTAAGAGTATTATTGGCAAAAAGTGCTTAATCTAGAGTTTAAAATAAACCTCCAATCAAAATATTCAAGATGAACTCGATCGCCCAACAGTTAAAAGCAAAATTTGAAAAAGCATTCACCGCTGCATTCGGCGAAAGTTATGCAGGTGCAGATCCGATGCTAGCCGCCGCCAGCAATCCCAACTTTGGGGACTTTCAGTGCAATGCGGCGATGAGTTTGGGGAAAAAGTTAGGAAAGCCCCCACGGGCGATCGCCTCGACAATCATCGAAAACCTAGATATTGCTGACATCTGCGAAACCCCTGAAATCGCCGGGCCCGGTTTTATCAATTTGAAGCTGAAACCGGCTTATTTGGAAGCGCAAATTAGTGCGATGGCCGCCGACTCGCGTTTGGGGATTGAACCCGCGAAAACGCCTCAGACAATCGCGATCGACTTTTCCAGTCCGAATATAGCCAAAGAAATGCACGTCGGACATTTGCGATCGACAATCATCGGAGATGCGATCGCCCGCACCCTCGAATTCCAAGGCCACGACGTACTCAGAATCAACCACATCGGCGACTGGGGCACGCAATTCGGAATGCTGATCGCATATTTGCGCGAAGTTCACCCCGAAGCCCTCACAACCGCTGACGCCCTAGACTTAGGCGATTTAGTCGCATTTTACCGCCAAGCAAAACAGCGCTTCGACGCAGACGAAACCTTCAAAGAAACCGCCCGCCAAGAAGTAGTAAAACTGCAAGCAGGCGCCGAAGACACCCGCCGCGCTTGGAAATTGCTGTGCGATCAATCGCGCCGCGAATTCCAAGTAATATACGACTTGCTCGATATCAAATTAACCGAACGCGGCGAATCGTTTTACAATCCTTTATTGCCCGCAGTAGTCGAAGATTTAACCAATCTAGGTTTGCTAGTAGAAAGTGACGGCGCGAAATGCGTTTTTGTAGACGGTTTCACCAATAAAGAAGGCGAACCACTGCCGCTAATCGTCCAAAAAACCGACGGCGGCTACAACTACGCCACAACAGATTTAGCAGCAGTGCGCTACCGCATCCAAAAAGACAATGCAAAGCGCTTAATTTACGTCACCGATTCGGGACAAGCAAACCACTTTGCCCAAGTATTTGCAGTAGCCAGAAAAGCCAATTGGATTCCTGAAGATGTCGAAATTGTCCACATTCCCTTCGGTTTGGTATTGGGAGAAGACGGCAAAAAACTCAAAACTCGTTCTGGGGAAACGGTGCGGTTGCAGGATTTGTTAGATGAGGCGATCGTCCGCACGCGCCAAGATTTAGAAGAGAGATTAAAAGCAGAAGAAAGACAAGAGACTGAGGAATTCATTGCTAACGTATCTCGAACAGTTGGTTTGAGTGCCGTTAAGTATGCCGATTTAAGTCAAAATCGCGCCAGCAACTATATTTTCAGTTACGACAAAATGCTCGCATTGCAAGGAAATACCGCTCCTTATATGCTGTATGCTTATGTGCGCGTGCAGGGAATTCGCCGGAAAGGTGAGATTGATTTCGAGAATTTAGATGCTGGTGCGAAAGTGATTTTGCAATCAGATGCCGAGTTGGTATTGGCAAAGCATTTATTGCAGTTGAATGAAGTTGTGAATGCTGTGGGCGGCGATTTGTTGCCGAATCGAATTTGTCAGTATTTGTTTGAATTGAGTCAAAAGTTCAATCAATTTTTTGAGCAATGTCCGGTTTTGAAAGCTGAGGAACCGTTGCGGACTTCGCGGTTAATTTTGTGCGATTTGACGGCGAGAACTTTGAAATTGGGTTTGGAGTTGTTGGGGATTAAGGTATTGGAAAGGATGTAATCTAAGGTTTGTAGTGAGGACTTTAGTCCTTCCAAAGCGATGTAGGGGCGGGTTAACCAACAATAATTGCCTGAAACCAACCATCTCGAAAACCCGCCCCGGCCTGATTACTTGCTCTTTTATTTTAATGTCAAGAGAATTGTATTTTTCCCAAAAGGAAGGAAGGGTGGCAGATTTCATAACTCATTGAGTCTCATTTCCTGTGCCTTTCCTTCAGCAATTTCTTGTTTTGCGCGTTGGGCAGCAGCCACAAGTTGCGGTTGCGTTTTCTTGAAAGATTCGTCCCATTGAAGCTCATCTTTTAAGTCTGCGATATACTCTTTCAAGTATTCCGCTACTTGCTGCTGTAAAGTTTCTGGCAGAGACTGCATCATCTCGATCGCTGCATCAATACCTTCCCACAGTTCAGAAAGCGGTACAGTCTCTCCTGTCATTGCTTCGTGCCATCCTTGGCGAAAACAGTCTTCGGTTGACTTCAGCGGTTCCTCATCCGCAAGAACAATAACGCGAACTCGGCGATCGGCAAATTTGGCTGATTGCGCTACAATTTCTTCCCACGTTCCCTCTAGTTCTAGTAGTTGTGTTGTCATTTTTTTCATGGAATTGTGACTAAGTTTATTTTAGCGTGTGAAGAAGTGCGATCTAGTAGAATAACAGCAGCTTAAGGAATTATGGAGAAGAATTTAGAATTACTTTAATACCTTTTTCCAGTTTCTTAATTTCTGCCCATTGGGCATCAATCCAGGCTCTTTCAGCCTGACGTTGTGCAGGTGTTTCTTGCTGATATCTATCTTGCTTTTCGAGAAATTCATTGTAAAATCTCATGGCTTTAACCAAAGCTTGACTTCCTAGTTTCAATCTGTCATCAAAGATTGCATTGATGAAATTATCGATCGCGGTTGAAACCTGCTTTTTGAAATTTACAACCTCTTCCCATAAAAGATCGCCTAAACGGTATTTGGATAAATTATCCATAGCTATAATAAGTACAGACCTCAGTGATTTGGTATTCTCAGGCAAGTAAACAGTCGGCTGCTCAAATTTATTTGCTATCTGGCTAAAAGTGAAATTAATTTGATGATTCCACACATCTTTTGTCTGCTTATCTAAATTTTGGAAATACTGGGTAAGCACTTTTAAGTTAATCGTGCTAAGGTCTTGATCAACCAGATCCAGGCTGCGCTTAATGATTTGATGGATTTCCATACAAACAAGATTCATAACGATGGGAATATCTTTAATAAAATCATCCTTTTCTTTCCAGCCAATTCCTTTTTTGTGTTTTTTTGCTGCATCAATAAACCACTTTTGTTTCACGCGAACATCAAATATTTTATCCCAATAATCTTGAGATTGAGCGCTCGCCGAACTTTGACATTGACGACCTAGTTCATTAATTCTGACATGACAGCCGCTCAGTTCCCCAAGCTGTTGCCATATTTCCTGTTTTGAAGCTTGGATAATCCCAAGTTTACAAGTCCAAACGTCTTCAGCGCGATCGATATCGTTCCGGCATTTTTGCACAACTTTCTCAAGTCTGGTAGCTGATCCCATCAATTCATCGAACCCAGGCTGGACTGACTTAATCACGGTTGTAGCAGATTCCTTAATCTCTAAGGATTTATAATCATCCGCCGCGACGACAGCCGCAGATTGGGCGATGTTCTGAAATGCTTGCATGAATTCGTTCATTTAAGTAATTCCACTGTAGACTGACACAGTTAACCATAATCATATAATATACTATAATATGTAATATCAATCGCTATTCAGGTAAAAAATATGATTTTTGTGTTTCCTCCTCACATACAGGCTGGCATCATCTCCGGCACTTATGAAGTCGTGAAGAATAGTGCAGGAGTATTATTGGGAATTGCTAGAGATACGGAAACAGGTCGCTTTGTAGGTTCGGCAATTGGTATGGTTGCCGAGCCGTTGTTCGCTATTCCAGATAGTGCAGGAGTATTATTGGGAATAGCTAGAGACTTGGCAACAGATCGCTTTGTAGGTTCGGCAATTGGTATGGTTGCCGAGCCGTTGTTCGCTATTCCAGATTTTGTATTAGGTGTAGCGCAAATGGTTCAAACAGACCTGGGTTTTCAAGAAACTTACAGAAGACTAGATGTGATTCAGTATGGCTTAAACTCTCTCTCGGCTAATGTGGGCATTCTGTCAGCATCTACTGCCGTCATTGGTGTCGGTGTGGTGGCCATAGCTGCACTGTCAGCCGTTAACCTTCATCAGACATTGAAAATGAGGGAAGATATTAAGGAATTGAAGCTAACAGTTACACATGGTTTTATTAGTATAGAGGCACTGCTGAGAGACCAAAAAGCAGAAGTTATTGCTGAAATTAAACTGTTAGCTGAAAGCATTAATTTTGAGCACCATCGTTTAATCTTAAGTCAAGCTTATCAGAAATTTGCGATGGCACAGAGACTAATTCAAAGTGCTTTATTAATGGAAGATAAACATACCAGAAATTCTACCTTAACAAGTGCACAACACATTTTAGCTAATGCTTTAGCTGACTATAATAATCCTGAATTATTCAAAGCCACTTGTGCAGTTGGCTATCTTCGTAGAGTTGAATGTGCTTGGGCAATTGAGCAGACAATTTCATTAACTTATCAATTGCTGAACGAGCCTGCATCTGTAAGTAATTCCCTTTCCCACCTCCAAGAAAGAATACGCCAAGACATTCTCACCGTTATTGAGCGCTGCACAAAAGATGAAATTGATTTTATATTTCCAGAAATCACACGGATTTATAATCAGGATCTAGTAGTTTTGAACTCTTGGCAAAATCAGGTAGATTGGATGCTAAGTTTATCGGCTGATGAGCGTAAACAATTGGCTAGTTTAAATATGGAAACGACACCAGTTTCAAATACTAATCAAGAAATTGCTATAATGGCAGAACCAGAAGAAATTGCGCTCTACGAAAACTTGCAGCAAAAATCCCACTTCAAATCACTACGCGATCAATTGCGATTTTTGATAAAACCTAGCTTGCGTCAACAACATGAATCTTATATCAGTCAGAAAGCAACTACCTCTGGCTATAAAGCTTTAGCCCCCTCAAATTGGCAAGAAGTCAATGATTTAACTGTTGCTAACCTCTACTGGTATTTTCAAGGAAATGATGAATCAGCAAAGCAGACCGCAACAACATAGCCCTAGTTTGTCACTAATCAGCGAGTCGTGCGGCTGGAATTGGGTCTGTAGCTGAAGGTAAATCAACTTGTAGGGTGCGTCAGACTAAATTATAGATTGACAAAATAAGGGTTTGGGACTCTGACGCACCCTACTCTATATGCGAGTTGCTACATTAAATTAAAAAATGTGAATTTTAAGTTATTGGCTGAAACCTATTTCGCTTAAAGCCTTTCAGCTAATCTACAGCTTACACCACATTCATCTAAATACGATCGACTACATTCAAATCGAGCATTTACGGCTTTTTGTTAACAATCAAGCTCTCCAAGATGCCTTTAAACATTGTTACGACAATTTGGTGATCGTTGCGATATCTCACAAAATTTTCCAACTTGCGCGCAGATTTTAGTTAAGTTTAATATTATTTAAACACAACTATTGCATCGGTAACAAACTTATAGTAAATTTACAATTTATCGGGGAATGCACAGCCATTACCTATTAATGCCTCCTCGATAAAAATTAAAAACATGAACGAAACAAAAGTTTTCGGAATGCCAGCAGAAAAAGGCCGCTGGTTGTTCGTTCCGCTGGGAATCACGGTCTTGCTTTGTCTGGGTACAGTTTATTCTTGGAGTATCTTTAGAAAGCCGCTAGAAAAGCAGCTCGATATCGGTGCAACGGATAGTTTATTGCCGTTTACCGTATTGTTAGTAGTTTTTGCCGTACTGATGCCAATTACCGGCTTTTTTATCGATCGCTACGGTTCTCGCACCGTGACCGCAGTCGGCGGCGTCGTGACGGGAATCGGCTATATTTTATCGGCATTTGCACCTAATATTACTGTCCTGGTAGTCACCTATGGAATTATCGCCGGTGCCGGGGTGGGAATTGCTTACGGCGTACCGCTAGCAGTAGCAGCCAAGTGGTTTCCCGATAAAAAAGGATTGGCAGTTGGGCTAACAGTAATTGGGTTTGGTTTGTCGCCTTTAATTACCGCACCGATTGCCAAATATTTAATCGATACCTATCAAATAGCGCAAACGTTTCTGATTTTAGGCATCGCTTTTACCGTCATTATTTTGGCAATTTCGACCGTTTTGAAAATGCCGCCAACTGGATGGACGCCTGCGGGATTTGCGGCCGCCCGATCGGGAACAGCGGTAAATAGCCAGATCGCACCGATGATGAAATCTCCCGCATTTTACGGGCTGTGGGTGTGCTACACAATTGGCACGCTGGTGGGATTGGGCGCGATCGGAATTTCTTCTTCCGTGGCGCAGGAAATTATTAAATTAGACGCCGGAACGGCTGCGGCAACGGTTTCTCTGTTTGCCATATTTAACGGTATGGGGCGTCCGATGTTTGGTTGGATAACCGATCGATTTAAGCCAAAATATGCCGCAATCGCCAACTACATTCTCATCTTAATCGCATCGATTATGATGACTCAGGCGGGCGTTGGACAAGTCGCAACTTATATCATTGCGTTTTGTTTGTTCTGGCTGTCGTTAGGAGGATGGCTGGCGATCGCGCCCACGGCAACTTTAACTTTATTCGACCCCACAGACTACGCGAAAAACTACGGCATTGTGTATACAGCCTACGGAGTTGGAGCGTTTTTCGGTACAATTGCTGCGGGGAAAATTCGCGATACTTTTGGCAGCTATACCAACGCTTTTTACATTACGGCAATTCTTGCGGTTGTTGGCATCATCACCGCCGTGTTTGCGCTGAAGGGAGGGGTTAAAATTGCAGCCGAAGCCGATGTTTCTTAATCGGGACTGGCGTACCCCCGATCGAAGAAACCGGGTTTTTTAGGAAAATATGGGATTTGAGCCGTGAATATCGGTGAACAACCCAGTTTCTCGGCTTTTCCAATTTTCTAAGATATCTTTAAACATCTTTACAGCAATTTGGCGATCGTTATCTCTCACAAATATATCGTAATTGGGACTTGAGTTAATTTCAATTAACCAATATGCTCCGTTTTTATCTAGTGCTATGTCAAGCCCCGCATAATTAATCGCAATTTCTGCAAAAACAGGTTTAACAAAATCTTCAATCTCAGACATGAGATTTGGATTAATTATATGTTTGGCTTTCGCACCTTCCCAGTGCAGCGGGCTTAAATTCCCCGCAAATTTCGCCTGAGATTTGTCTTTCTCGTACAGCAAAACTAGCTTTTCTTTGCAGAATACAGCGCGATATTCGTGGACAATTTCGATATATTCTTGAGCTAGCGCCACATAGTCATAATCTTTGCTGTTGACGTTAAATATAATTTCTAGGGCTTCTTTAATTTGCTCTGTAGTTTTACATAAAAAAACATTGTTGCCACCAGCACCGCGATTTCTTTTGAGAATCACCGGGAAAGCGAATTTTTTGTTTACTTCTAAAACTATTGATTCAATATCTGGGAAACTCAAATACTTTTTATACTTCTCCTCGCAGTGAGGCGAGACAAAACCGAGAGTTCTGGGAGTATTTATATTGCCGTTTAATAGTTGATAAGTATATTCTTTGTCTTTAAAAATTTCTGCTACTGACGCGCTGTTAAATGGCGTCATGTAATTGACAAAATAATATTCTTCGCCGCCATGTTTGAGTCTAATCAAGTTTTGGGAAGGATGCAGGATTTCGTAAGGGATATTTAATTCCTCACAAGCCGCCAGCAGGATTTGAATATTGGTTAGCATAAAATGCAATTTCAATTGTGAATTTTAACTTTCATTGTTTTTCATTTAAGGCTTTTTGCAGATATTCAAAAGTTTCTCGCTGTTCTTCTTCATCTCCTTCTTTTGCCCATTTATCTAGCCATTCTATTGCAGCTAAATTATTCTGCATTTGTTCTTCCTTCGTCCTTTTCGGAAGCAGAGGCAAGGTATTGCTATTAAAAGGATTTATCCATTGACTTAATCGCATATCGACCACTTCAGCGATTATGGCTTTCAGTTCTTCAACTGTCAGGTCTGCTACTCGTTTGGTTTCCATTTTGCAACCTCATTCTTTCAAAGTTATCTGAAAAAGTTGAGATTCGAGAATCTCTCTCAAACCTCAAATTCTATCAAATTCTATCCAAACAACCGCTGTTGTCCGTTGGCCGCATCTTTCCCGGCATAAATCTCGCGAGTTCCCTTGGGAATGTAAATCCAATCGAATTCTTGCAAGCGGTTTGTTAAATTGGAAATGCTCACTCCCAATTCATCTCTCATTTTGTATAAATGCGACCACTTAGTTAAATCGCGTCCCTGTCTTTTTTCCTCCAAAATACACCGAGGCATCAACAAACAGCTTGCAAAATATTGCGCTTGCCATTCGATCGACAAAACCTTATTATCCGCACTCGCACCCCGACAAACAAACGGTTCCTCGACATCAGATGCCGTTTTTCCTTCATTCCCTAAGTTTAATTCCAACTGTTCCACAGTGCCGTCTGCTTCGTCTTGATTGACGTGTAGCACCCAGTGGCCGATTTCGTGGGCGATCGTCGATTCGATGAACCCCGGCGGTTTTTCGAGAATCTGTTCGTTGATTTCGATTAACCGCTGCTGCGGCAAAATCCTCGCCGCGATCGCACCTTCTTCATCCGGCTCAATGCACTCCCAAACTACGCCCAAATCCAGAAAATCAGCAACCGTTGTCGCATCAAAAGGCCATCTCGGAGCAAAATTTTGCGTTTTCTGCATCTGCATCAAGATGTCATTTGCCAAACGCTCGATCGATTCTTTGGGATAGAAGCAATACGGCTTAAAAATACTCACTATGAGGGGCCTCTCTTACGCTTCAAAAGACTGTTTGAGCCAATCTGGATTTTCTTGCATTCGGCGGAAAAGAGCCTGCATTTCCTTCGGATTCTGCTTCAGCAGCGCTTCGTACTGCTGCGGCAGTCTCCCGGCCAGGAAAATCAATTCCTCTTCGTTTATGTCTAGATTCCGCGCTAATGCTCGGATTACCTCCTCTTTTGGCGCATAATCCGCTCGATCGTTCTCCAACTTCGACAAATAAGTAAAGTCCACACTTAGCATAGCTGCTAGCTCACGTTGTGAGTAAGCTTTGTCCTTGCGAGCTTGACGGATCAGTCTTCCAAATGTTTGTTCCACGGTTTTTCGCCTCCTGACAAGCATTCTAGCCTGTTTTGATGAAAAGTTCAACAAAACACTTGACGGGAAAATCAACCCGCGCTACCATGAGGTTAGTTGACGGTTTAATCAACCAACGGAGCCTGACTGGTAGGGTTAAGGGTGCAAATTAGCCCAGCTCACACGCTACATATAGCGTCGTCAACTTCAGAGGAGTGAGAAGCGCTGGGCGTCAAAACGCTTGTACGCAGCAAATAAGGAGGAGCAGATCGCAAATGCTGAGAACCTGGACAGACACGCATTACAAGCTCGAAGACGATGACTGGCTATACATCGCCACCCACGAAGAACAAAGCTCAGCCTCACTGGTTTGTCCCGGCTACGCGCGGGATGGCGAAGGCTTCAGCATCCACTTCACCCCAGCGCACCTAGAAACGTTAGAGCATTTGCTCGCCGCGCTGCGGATTATCAAAGCTCAACAAGAGGCGATGCTTGAGTATACCTATCCCGAACCAAAAGCAACAACACATCTCATTAGGTAATCGAAGGAAGAAGGAAGAAGGAAGAAGGAAGAAGGAAGAAGGAAGAGGGAAGAAAAATAATTCGATTGTTGTGAGTTCCCAATTCCCAATTACCGATTCCTAATTGTCAGAACATAAATCAATAACTAAGGAAAAACGAACAATGACTAAAACACAAGAAAGACCTACATTTTCAGTATTTGGTGCCAAACCGAGCAATGCTTTGCTAGTACCGGAAATCCCGATCGCAGTACGTAACAATTGCCAAAGTGGCCAGTGGGCGATCGGCGACACCGACTACGGTTCCAAGTGTTCCATGACAATCCTCAAATTCTCCAAATTCTTCGGTTCCCTCGGTCAAACTTCCCACACATTGTGGGGTCAACTGTGGTTTGTCGCAGAAAGTGGCGAATTGCCGCAAGGAGTAGTCATGGTGACATACATCAAAAACCGCAGCTTGAACGATTTTAACCGTTTGGTAGCATCAGTTCAATCTCGCGGCGTAGAGCCTGCAACAGGAATTTTTGTTCCCGAATTTGTCAAGCATTCCGGTCAGAAACCCGACGACAGCGGAGTAGTAAAACCGATCAACTACTACAGCTTGAAATGGTCTTGGAACGAGCGGAAAGATTGGGCGGTTATCGACCAAGCCGCAGCAGTTTTGTCCGATTCTAGCAATCAATCGCGGATGATTGACTTAGAAGGAACAAGGGCTATGGTGTGTTTAGATAACCTGCCGGCGCAGCAAGTTGCCTGCTTGATGGCTGCTCACGCTAGCGGTGAAAACGATGCTATGGCTTTGAATTCCAACGGCAGTATGTCGCTACCGCCAGCCGAAGACCAATTAACTGCTGACTTGTTCTAATTTTGTTGTAAAGGCGCGATTTAATCGCGCCTTTGCCATAACTGTTACAACAGACTGAAATGAAGAAATTAACCAAGCTAAAAACCAAACCAAACCTGCAAGAAAGCCGTTTGAGAGAGAATCTTGAGCTGCTAGACCAAATTCGGACAGACGCAGTTAACGACATCGAAAGTCTCACCGAAGGCTTCCAGCACATGACTTTAGTAGCCGAATCAGTCCAGCGGAATTACCGAGCTTTGTTAGCCGAAAATCAATTGCTAAAAGGCGCACTTTTAAGTATAATTGATGAGTGCGGCTGCTGGCAAGGAAATCGGTGCGATCGCTGCTGGAAAATTCTCAGAACTCTAGCCAGCGCCAATCCCGAAGAAAAACCCGACGCAGCCAGAAAATACCAAGCTATTCTCAGCCAACTCCGCAACTTTGAATAACTGAAAACGTTTCACTAAAAAATCTCGAAAACTTAGAATCAGGAGAAGAAACAATTATGACAGTAGCAACTGCCAAGGATAGCAAAGCCCAAATTTTGCAAAACTTTCAGCAGATTTTAGCCGACAAGAAAAAGATCGAATCCAAAGTCGAAACCAAAGAACAGTCAGCCGAAAAAGCCAAAAACAAACAACTCCTCGAAGTCGCTTCCACCTACACAATTGACAGCATCGTCAAAGGCTTGGCAGACTTGCAATTAGATTTCGGCAGCATCATCAGCGGACTTTCCGAAAAACTGAAGGCGGAATCTTCCAAATTAGACGAATTAAAACGCGCGATCGAAATTGAAGCCCAACAATTGCAAGAATTGCAGCAAATCCGAGTTGTAGCAGACGCCCTCCACATTTTAACTCAAGAACACCGAGAAAAATTGACTCTGCTCGAACAAAACAGCGCCAACCAGCGCGAACTTATCGAAAAAGACACGACCCAAAAACGCAAGATTTGGGAAAAAGAACAGCAAGAGTTTGACATAGCAATTCAAGAACAAATTGCACTAACAACAAAAGAACACCAGCGGGAAACAGCAGATTATCACTACGAATTAGAACGCACCCGCAAAGTCGAAACTGACGAATACGAAGAAACAAAACGCAAACTAGAACGGGAATTGCAACAATCTACTCGCGAAAAAGAGAAAAACTGGGTAGAACGCGAACAAGTCCTGAGTGACAATCAAGCTGAGTTTGAAGAGAATCAAAAGAAAGCCGCTGGATTTGAAGAAGAACTGAAACAGGCTTATGTCAAAGCCAAAGAAGAATCTATTCAAGAAGTTTCCCGCGAAGCTAAAGTCAAGGCAGATTTAGTGGAGAAAGAATGGGAAAGCACTAAGCAAGGATATGAATTGAAAGCGCAATCTTTGCAGCAGACTATTGAGCGACAAACCGAACAAATTGCCGAAATTTCCGCGCAACTCCAAGCGACTATGAAGCAAGCGCAAGACTTGGCAATGAAAGCTTTTGCCAGCAAAGCTTAAAACCCAGTAAGGTGTGCAATACACACCTTACGAAAAAATGACAGAAATTTTCCCAACAATTAAGGAATGAAAAGTCATGAACAAAAGAGTTAGCGACAAAAGCACCAAGGCTGAAATTTTAGAAGCGTACAAGGAAGCAGCGCAAGAAAAAGCGCTGTTAGAATCGCAAATCCAACAGCTAAACGCTTCCCAAAAGCAAAAACCAGCCCCAGAAAAACCTATTGTGGAGGCACAAAAACCAATGGCTTTAACTCAAAATCCACAAAAAATGCAGTCCACAATCGACAATTTAATCTTACTGCAATTTGGCTTTGGTGGGGCTGTCAGCGAGTTGTCTGAAAAATTAACTTCAGAAGCTGCTAAAGTCGAAGAATTGCGGCGCACTGTGGGCGAGGAAATTCAACAACTGCAAGAGTTGCACAGTTTAGAAGATGTTGCAGAAGATACGCTGGACAATTTAATTCAACAGTACGAAGAAAGCGCGAAAACTTTTGCTGGCGAACTCAGTGAACAGCGCGAAACTGTTGAACAGGAATTGTTGGAACGCCGGCAAGCTTGGGAAAAAGAGCAGGAACTGCAAAAGTTGGCCGTTAAAGAACGCAATGAGAATCATCAAAAAGCTCGCGATCGGGATGAAGAGTTGTATGATTATGATTTGAATCTTCAGCGAAATCTGGACATCGAAGAATACGAACAGCGCCAGAAAAGGCTGTATCAAGAAATCGAAGAGTTTCAGCAAGAACAGGAGAAACAGTGGGCGGAACGCGAAAAATCTATTTCGGAACGGGAAAAACTTTATGCTGAGGTGAAAGCTAAGGTAGAAGCTTTCCCGAAAGAATTGGAAGCTAATATCAAGAACGGGAAAGATAACGGCCGCAATATTGGCAATTATCAAGCTAAAGTTAAGGCTGATTTGTCTGCTAAAGATATCGAAGGGCAAAAGCAAAATTATGAACTGCAAATTCAAGGGATGTTACAGACAATTCAAAATCAAGATGCGCGCCTTGCTAGCTTGTCGAAACAATTGGATTCTGCTTTGAAACAGGTTCAAGATTTGGCGGTGAAGGCGATTGAGGGCTCATCGAATTTGAGTTCTTTGCAAGCAGTGAGGGAAATTGCGATCGAACAAGCGAAGACTCAGCAAAAAAATAAGTAGATAAGTAGTCCCTTTAGATACCCGATTTCTTGAAGAAGTCGGGTATCTGCCGTATTGAATGAGCGCATCACTCGGCGGTTGAAACCGCTCCTTGTCAAACGAAGTCCGCCTGCGCGGACTAAGAGAAAGTGCGTATTCTGTGTTGTTAGGTGGGTTTACTTAATTAGCTGCGATTAAGGATTAAGAACGGTTTAAGACTTTTCGCTTGCAGCAGATTTAGGAAACTTGCACTTTACCTCAATTTCTAAGTTGCCTTCTGCTGAACCTTCCGTAATGTAAGGGATGCCAGCTTTGCCACCCATTTTGATACCAAATTTCAGTGTTAGTTCTTCAACCTCAGCCGCACCAAAATCTTTAAAAGCCGTGACAGCATACATAGCATAACTGCGAATTAGCACGCGAGCTTGCTGCATCCGGTTAATCGCATCGCTTCGCACGTCCCTCTCTTCGTCAAAAGGACTATCCTCCTGTGAGGTTGCAGCTTCGTCAATTGTGACTTCGTATACTTCACCATCTGCTTTAAAAGCGAAACGCTGTAATTCTGACATAATGTTACCTTTTGTTAAGTTTGTGTAGAGTTTGCTTAAAGATAGAGCTTGCTTCCGAAAAGTTGAGTTATTCTAGCGATAGAATTAAAACAGCAATTCAGGGTGCGTGTCAACTAAGGCAGTATTTTTTTTAAATCCAGGTTGAACTAAATGGCTCGTTACGCCCTTGTTATTGGTATTGCTCAGTATCAAAGCTCCAACCTCAAACCCCTCCCTAAAGCGGCTACTGATGCTGAAGTTGTCGCACGGGTATTAGAGGAACATGGCGAGTATACTGTTACTCGACTGCCACATCGCTGGAACGCTGAGACCCAACGTTTTGAAGTAGCACCGCAAAAAAGTGTTTCTGCTGATGAGGTATGTGAAGCTCTGCAAAATTTGCTCTTGGAACGAGGTACGAAAAGTGATGTACTGATTTATTTTGCCGGTCACGGTCTGACTTTTTTTGATAACTTGGGGGAGCAAAAAGGAGCATTGGCTACTTCCGACTGTCAGGTGGAAATGGTGGGAAGACAGGTGGTCAATTATAAATACGGGATTGATTTGTCAAGCCTCAATCGGCTAATTAAAAAGTCGGAGCTGAGCAGTTTGGTAATGTTGTTGGACTGCTGTCATAGTGGATATTTTCTTGAAAGTCAGCTAGTGCAACAAACTTTAACCGCTTTCAGTACACAAAAGGATTATTATTTAATTACGGCTTGCCGGAGTTTTGAGACTGTAAAAGCTTTGGCTGGGGAAGCGCACGCCATTTTTACAGGAGCTTTGCTGAAGGGTTTGGCATCGGAAAATGCTAGTAGAAATGGGCAGGTCAGTGGCGATCGCCTATTTGATTATATCAGCAATGAACTTAAGGGCACTCAGTGGGGGCAAGAAGCGATTCGTATGGGCTGGGGCCGCTGCATTACTCTGGTAACGTATCCGCAACTAGAGACTTCGGCTACTGAAATTAATTTCGATCGCCAAAATCCGTATCTGGGACTCTCTGCTTTTGAAGCTGAACAAGAGAAGTATTTTTGTGGGCGGGAAGAAGCAGTTCGGACGCTGATTACCCACCTGACAAATAGCCGTTTTCTATCTGTTATCGGCTATTCTGGTTCTGGCAAATCTTCTTTAATAAAAGCGGGATTGCTGCCACAGTTAAGTCGGGATAGAATTCCTGGTAGCAGTAAGTGGCCCGTTGAATCTTTTACCCCTGGGAAACACCCCCTCGGAAAACTGGTGGATATTCTAGCTCGACATCGAGAGCAGAATCAGCTTTTTGTAATTTTTATAGATCAGTTTGAGGAGGTATTTACTCTCTGTGAAGATGAAGCCGAGCGACAGAGTTTTATCCGCCTGATCGTAAAGGAGATGAATGATACTGAGCGAAAGAGCCGGATGATTATTGCACTTCGTGGAGATTTTTTAATTCGCTGCGCTAATTATCCAGAAGTTTTAAATTTGATCAATCATATTCCGACTACAACTTATATTGTGAAGTCGCTAGGGATTAAAGAGTTGCCAGAGGCGATCGAGAAACCGGCAGAACTGCACGGGGTACAATTTGAGCGAGGGTTAGTATCCCAAATTGCCCAAGATGTGGCCGGTCAACCGGGAGCATTACCGTTGTTACAATATGCTTTGAAGGAGTTGTGGCGAGTTTGTATTATGGAAAAACCGGAATTAGCAGAGCCGTTACTGACTAAAAAAGGCTATGAAGAAATTGGCGGTGTTCTGGGAGCTTTGGAAAATCGAGCTAATGTGATCTACCAAAGTTTTAGTGATGGCGATCGCACTTTTGTACGCAAACTGTTTATGGAATTGGTGCAGTTGGGTGAAGGTAATGAGGTAACGCGCCGCCGGGTTGATTGGGATAGACTAAGGGCGATCGCGGATTCTCCTGAGCAGTTAGAGCGGGTAATTGGGTTGTTGGCTGGGGCACAGCAGCGTTTAATTATTGTGGATGAAAACACGGTGGAAGTGGCTCACGAAGCTCTGTTGTGCCGGTGGAAATTACTGAGTGACTGGATTGAAGAGGATCTGGAGAATATTCGGATTTGTCGGCGCTTAGAGATAGCTTGTCGGGAGTGGGAAGAAACTTATGGTAAGTCAGATGATGCGCTGTTGACGGGTGCGCGATTGGCGGAGGTTGAGGAGTGGGAGAAGAGGGTGCAGCCGAATTTGACTGGGGATGAGAGGGAGTTTTTGGGGAAGAGTGTGGGTAGGCGCGATCGGGCGGTGCAAGATGAATTAGAGCAACAGCGGCAACTGCGAGAACTTGCCGAAGCTAACGCTAAAGTCGAAGCAGCAAGAGCTGAAGAGGAAAGAGCTAAAACTATAGCTCAGATGGAAAGAGCGCTCGCGGCCGAAGACAAAGTGAATGCAGAAACGGCAAGAGTGAGAGAGACAGAAGCTAAAGTTAGAGTTCAAAAGCAAAGAACGAGGTTAGCGATCGCATCCCTAATAGCCGTGACAGGATTGACTATACTGACTGGAACAGCCTGGATTAACGCAGAAAGAGGTCAAATCCTAGCTTTAAGTCAAGCATCAGAAGCCAAATTTATTCTCAATCGAGATTCTCTCGATCCTTTGGTTGAAGCTTTAAAAGCAGGTACTAGGTTAAAACAGATTGGTTGGGTTCCAGGCAATAAGGAAGTGCGCCAACAAGTGATGGAAACCCTAACACAAGCAGTTTATTGGGTAAGAGAGCGCGATCGCATCAAAGTTCATAACAATTACGTCCAAAGCGTCAGTTTCAGCCCCGACGGTAAAATGCTTGCCAGTGCTGGCTATGACAATAAAGTTAAACTTTGGAACCTCGAAGGAAATCAGAAAAAATCTATTCCCTTACAGGAAAATTTCCAGCACAACAAAACAGTTTTTTCTGTAACTTTTAGTCCCGACAGCCAAACAATTGCCAGTGCTAGTTTCGACAAAACAGTCAAACTATGGAATCGAGATGGAACTCCGAAAGGTTCTCCCCTGCTTCACAGTAAGGAAGTTTTGGCTGTTGCCTTCAACCCTAAAGGCGATAAAATCGCTACAGGCGATGACAACGGTACTGTTACCATCTGGGACTTGAAGGAAAATAAAAAAACCAACTTCAAGGCTCATAACGGTTTAATTTACAGCTTGAGCTTTAGTCCTGATGGGAATTTGCTATCCACTGGCAGTAGCGATAAAACTGCGAAACTCTGGACTCTCGATCCCAAAGCCAAAAACAAAAAACTGAAAGTCGTACAGCACAGTGATGTGGTTTATAGTGTCAGCTTTAGCAGCAATGGTGAAATTGCTAGTGCCTGTCTAGATGGCACAGTTAAACTTGAGAAAACAGACGGTTCATTGATCCGCGAATTAAAAGGAGAGAGCGGATTTACCAGTGTAACTTTCAGCCATGATGGCAAGATAATTGCCGCTGGAAGATTAGATGGCAAAGTCCAACTCTGGGATACAAGCGGAAAAGAAATAGGAACCCTAGAAGGACATACCGATCGCGTCAATAGTGTGAGTTTTAACCGTAATGGAAAAACTATCGCATCTGCCAGCAACGATCAAACGGTAAAACTTTGGCAAATTCAACTTCCTTTGCTGACACATCTCAAAGCTCACGACAGCCGAGTTATGGATGTCAGCTTTAGCCCAGACGGTAAAATATTTGCCAGTGCCAGTGAAGATGCAACTATTAAGCTTTGGGATATCAGCGGTAACTTCCAACAATCCCTAAAGGGACATCGCCTTTTGGTTGACAGCGTGAGTTTCAGTCCTAATAGCGAGAAAATAGCTAGCACCAGTAGAGATGATACTGTCAAAATTTGGACTCGGCAAGGGAAAGGATACAAACAAGAAAAACCCGACCAAATTTTTACCAGACGTAGCTCTATAGGTGATAGTAGTGTCAGTTTTAGCACAGACCTGAAAAACTCCACAATTGCAGTTGCCGATACTCAAGGTATTGTGTGGTTTATGGATACAAATCTCAAGTTAAAACGTCCTCCTTTCCCAGCTCATGAATCTCCCATTTTGAAAATTAGTTTGAGCCCTGACGGTAAAAGTGTTGCCACCGCTAGTGAAGATGGAACCGCAAAAATCTGGCATTTAGATGGAAAACTGAAACATACCCTCCCAGGACATACTTCCGGAGTTGAAGATGTAAGTTTTAGTCGTGACGGTAACAGAATTGCCACTGCCAGTAAAGACAACACAGTAAAACTCTGGGATAGAAATGGGAATCTATTAAAAACTCTAACAGGTCACAGCGCTGCAGTTATCAGCGTTAGTTTCAGTCCCGACGGAGATGCGATCGCTACTGCTAGCGAAGATCGCACCATTAAACTTTGGAACTTAGACGGGACTCTCATCACCACTCTCAAAGGTCACAGCGACAAGGTCAATACTGTTACTTTCCACCCAAAAAATAGTAAAATTTTGATCTCTGGTAGTTCAGACAGCACTATAATTATATGGGATTTAGAAAATTTAACTCTAGATGGCTTGCTAAAACGAGGGTGCGAACATTTACACGGCTACTTGCCGAATGACTCACAAGGGCTGAAAAATATTTGCAAGTAACTCCTTATCACTTTTACTCAAGTTAATTCAGGAAAAATATCGAGGTAACAATGGAAACTCAAGGAACCGCAAAAAACCAAGGGAAGGACTGGAGAAAGCAAGGATTGGGCTGGGTACCTGACTATCCAGATACCAGAGATTATCCCTTGGATAGTGAGGAAGTTAAAAAAAGTGGCAATCTCAGAAGAAACGAAGTTACTAAATCGATTGAAGATATTGCTGAAAACTTGATCGAAGTCATTGAAAGTCTGCAAAATGAATTCCCCAGAAACCAGGAACTAGAAAAAATAAAGACTGGCTTAAAGAGCAAAGTATTTGAGAAAGCTTCGTTTTACAAAGTAAAAGTTTATACCAAAAGTTTAAGGCTAGGCATTGAACAAAGTCCACAGGTTAGACAGTTGAAGTATTACTTTCAATTGCTCAGTTCTCATCCCCAACTTCCTGAGTTTTTTCTGCCGAAAAAGTTTTTTCCTAACGAGCAAACATATTGGGAATGGCTGGCTAGTGAGGAATTTGATGAGGAGACAGAAGAGATTGTTAAGAAATTCCAAAAACAAGTTAAGATTAGAGAAGATGGTATAGTCGGGATAGAAACCTACACTGCTATCAGTAATTATATTGGCGACACTAAATGTTCACAGCCCGACAAAAATACTCCTTTAGTTAACTTGCTTCCTATTCCTATTTGGATACAGGAAGATACATTTCAGATTATTTTTGATACTCTTAAATTCTGGTGGACGAATTTTAACCAAGATTCTAAAAAAAATGTGGAAATAGCTTTAGAAGGACTTTTAGAACCTGAAAATCAAAAAACCCAAAGTAAGTTTCCCGGCAAGTTTTTTGAAATGTTCCAAAAAGAGTTTTATGTAGTTGAGCCGCTCGTATCGGTTATAGCTGGAAGGATGTCGCCTTTTGCTATTCATAACGATCTAAACTCTGCTTTGATAAAAGAATTAAATAAGTTGGGAAAATTTGATAAAGAGCTAGAAAACTCCTCTGTTAAAGGAGCCATTTTAAAAGTAGCCGATCGCCTAAAGACAGAACTAGAAGAGCCAGAAGATCAGGATGATAGCGACCCAGAAAAACCCCATAATATAAGAAAATTTTATGAATTTATCCAGGTCATTGTTAAAGGATACATTGACGAACATAATCTCAGCGGAGACCAAAAACTTTCCAATTCATTTTCACCATCATATTTGTTTGAAATTATTGAACAAGAGAACAGAGAAGTATCGGATTCAACAAAGGGTAAAAACATTATTCCTGTCACCATATTAAACCTGTTAGTTAACAGAAATTGGTGGGAAAAACATCAGGCGGTTAAAGCTCGGAAACCCTACGCTATTCTGCCTAGCCTCGTGGACTTAACCTCTTGGTGTTCTCCAATTAGAGACCAAGGTTCTATTAACTCATGTACAGCTTTTGCTGCTGCGGCTTTATTAGAATACTTTGCCAGAAAAGCTAGAGACGAATATACCTGTGTTTCTCCACTGTTTCTCTATAAAGTAGCGCGAAATTTAATGAACTCTACGGGCGATGTGGGGGCATCTGTGCGGGAAACTATGAAAACAATGGTAGCATTCGGGGTTCCCCCTGAAAAATACTGGTCTTATGAGGAAGATAAGTTTGATGAAGAGCCGCCAGCATTCTGCTATTCCTATGCCCAAAGCTATAAAACACTTAAATACTTCTGCCTCGATAGCCCCTATCTTACCAAAGAAATCCTGCTATTTCAAATTCAAGCAGTTTTAGCAGCGGATTTTCCCTGTATATTCGGATTTACCGTCTATGGTTCCATCTACAATGAAGAGAACGTCAGTAGCGGCTGTATTCCCTACCCCAGTAAAGGAGATCAAGTCATAGGAGGGCATACGGTTTTGGCAGTTGGCTACGATAACTACAAAGAAATCAAGCATTCAGATGGTAAGAAGAAGTCAACGGGAGCATTCCTAATCAGAAACTCGTGGGGGACAGAATGGGGTCAGAAAGGTTATGGTTGGCTTCCCTATGATTATGTTTTAAAGGGGCTAACTGCTGATTGGTGGTCGTTAATTAAAGCAGAGTGGTTTGAGGCTGGAAATTTTGGGTTAGGGGCATACGCTCCAGGACTTAATGGAAAGAATCAGTCCGTGGCAACAACAACTTTAAGTCCAACTCCAAAACCAACTTCAAGTCCAACTCCAAGTCCAACTCCAAGTCCAACTCGACCTAAGAAGCCCTAAAATAGAAGGTTTGCTATGTCAAGCGCGATCGCCCCTTTGCCCCCCAAAAAAGCGATCGCCCCTCAGCCCTCCAACCCTCAAAAACTATACTAAAATCAGTACCCCCAACCATCAAACAGCATGGTACAACAACTCACCCCTGAAACCAAAACAGAAATCATCTACCCCGATCGCGACGGAGAACCAATAGCAGACAATACCAAACAATTCCGATGGATTGTCACGGTTAAAGAAAATCTAGAAATCTTGTTTGCCAGCATCCTACCCAAGCTGAACAACAACGGCAGCGTGCAGAAGAAGCGATCGCCCAACTTGAACAAGAACGACATCGTTATCAAGCTTTGCTACAACAAATACAGCAGCCAACCATCGACCCCGACCCTAGTAATTAACAAAACGAATCCAACTAAATCAATCTCCCTTAGTCCAGTTTCCCAACTGTCTACTCCCACCCAGTCTTCCTTGAGCCTTAAACCCTATCTACAGCGTTCTAATTTTTAGTCAAAAGCCCGATCGCACTGTTCACTTATCGAAACTGTCCCCTGCTCTCCTGACCGCTTCAGTCGCACTCTCTATGCTTTAAGTTAATCCACCAAAAGATATATTTGACCTAGAGGCACTATGCAAAAACAAATCCTACGCCAAAAAGATACTAATGCTTGGATACTTCAGTGCTGGGTTTCTTTTATTGTTGCCATTTCCGCAACTACTGTAGGTATCATTTATTTACAGGTAGACCCCTGGCAAAAAGCTTTTATGGGTATGGGTTTAACTTTTTCAGTCGGCTCGTCTTTTACTTTAGCAAAAACCATTCGCGATAACAACGAGGCAACAACATTAACTGCCAGAATCGACGAAGCTAGAGTTGAGAAAATTCTCGCTGAGCACCATCCTCTCAAATAAACTTGAATTATACAATGTATACAACAAACAGCCCGGGCGGGCTGTTTTTGTTGTTTGAGCCACAGGTTTCAAGCTGTGGATGTGAATTGGGGATTTCAATGGCTACCGATACTTTTTTGCTAACATTTGCTAACAAATACATAAGTTGAGAGCTGATCTCAACCAAGGCGTATCAACCGATGCCCGTAGAAATTTCTACAAGCACTTATATTCTTGCCTTCAGCTTGGTTATCGCTTACAGCCCCACGCCAATCTGATTATTTGCTTTGATAATGTAGAGGCAACTTATTTATATAGCGGTTGCGTACTACCAAGGTTTTTCACCTACATCTGAGTGGCTAAATTCATTCTATATGATATAAAGACAAGAAGGCAAATGTAAGTGATTGTTAGCAAATGTCAGCAAAAGTCTTACTGTTAATCAACCTTTGAACTTACGATCGCCCAACTTATTCTTTTGTCGCTGGCGAATACCGGCCTTAACTGTCGCCATATCCACCGGAAAACCAACGACAGGAATCACCTGATCCTTGCGTTCTTCTTCCAGATTCTTGAGTTCGGTGTAATCCACCCAGTGAATGCAATTCACCGGACAAGTATCGATCGCCTCAGCAATCAACTCTTCAGAATCCCCGTCTTGTCGAACTACGCGCGATCGACCGTAATCCGGTTCAATATAAAAAGTATTGCGAGCAACGTGAGCGCAGTGCTTGCAGCCAATGCAGGTAATCTCATCAACATAGACCCCTTTTTGGCGCAACACGCCGCCCAACTCCGGTTCCAAACCAGAGCGATCGGGCGCATCCCGCAAAAATCCCCCCAACTCCGGCTCTAAACCAGAGCGATCGATTGCTGTATCTATTCCGAGTCCAGAAAGCTCAGACATTTAGACCCCCACAATAGTAAATAAGTCCGCGCAGGCGGACTTTGATGAGACAAGATTGCAAAAATCTCGAAAAATTATTAAGCGCACCAGCGTTGCACCACCAAGCGGAGCGAACCGTCTTGATTTTGCTTTTGCTCAGAAATTTGGAAACCCTGCTTAGCGCTTTCATTCACCACAGTATGGTAAGCGTAGCGCTGAGTCACCTTATTCAGAAAACGGTCTACAGACCAAGCTTGCTGCCAAAACTGCAAGTCAGCCACCAATTCATACTCAGTCCCGTTCCAGCTAAAACCTACGTCGTAGCCGTTTTTTTGCTCAATGACAACCTCAGCGGTGCTGGTTAGGCCGCGATAGCCGCGCACCTCAGTTGGGCCCGACTTCCAGTCGATACCCAAGTCAGTTAAAGCAGCTTCCAAAGAATTCAAATTGCGGATCTGGGTCTTAATTTGGCTAAAGTGTGACATGGTGATTCCAAAAAAATTTAAGTGAACTCAACAAAAAAAATTACCAATCGCTAAAAGCCACTTGGGCCGTCGCTTCGGCTGACTGATGCAGCGCTTGCGCGAAATATTCAGATGTTGACTCTTGGTGAAGCACCACGCCGAGCTGAGCTTCAATTGCAGCCGTTACCTCAGCACAGGAAGCACCGACAATGCCGGTGACGGTTTCCTGTACGCGGCCATCTGGATAGATCACAAACTCTAGTGTTTCCATAATGCGGGCTGACTGAATAGGAATATTGAGAACAGACACCGACACCAGCAAGCCAGGGACGATGCCTCCTGAAGTAGCTTCTTGAGAGTTGGCTGACTGACAAAGCGCTATATCAATTTTGACGAATTGATAGGTTTTGAGTCACAACTTAACAGAACTTATTAATATGTAGAAGCAATACATCAGTTGTATGTAAAGTTTCGCGTAGATCGTGACAGCAGTCAAGTCGGTCGATTTTAGATTTTAGATTTTAGATTTTAGATTTTAGAGGGAGGAGGAAGGAAGAGGGGATGAACCGCAGAGGGCGCAGAGGGCGCAGAGGGCAGAAGGCAGAAGGTAAAAGGCAGAAGGCAAAACGCAAAAATATAAATTCCCCCACTTCCCCTCTAATTCCCTCTGGGGTCTAAAACGTCTCGCAGGCCATCCCCCAAAAGGTTGAAACCAAGAACAGTCAAGGTAATCAGCAAACCGGGAAACAAAATAGTCCAAGGAGAGGAAAGAGCGTATCCGCCCTTAAAAGCATCAGAAAGCATTGTCCCCAACTCAGGAACCGGCGGCTGTGCGCCCAAACCCAAAAAACCCAAACCGGCTGCTTCTAGTGTCGCGGTACCAGTCGAAAGAGTTGCTTGTACAACTAGAGGCGCGAGACTTCCCGGCAAAATGTGGCGAAAAATAATCCGTAAGTCGCTGGCGCCCAAGGCCTTGACAGCCAAAACAAATTCTTGTTCCCGCAGAGACAGCACCATACTGCGAGTTAAGCGGATGTAAATTGGAATTTGCACGAGGCTGACGGCGATAATTACGCTTTGCAGGCTCGGCCCGGTGACGGTAACAACGCCGATCGCCAGTAAAATCGAAGGAAAAGCTAACAAAATATCCGCCAAAGTGCCGATCGCCATTTCCAGCCACCCCCGAAAATACCCGGCCACGAGCCCCAAAAGCGCTCCCACAATTAAACCCGCACCCACAGAAACCAGGCTAACAAGTAAAGATATCCCCAATCCGTGCCACACCCGCACCAACAAATCTCGCCCCAAACCGTCGGTGCCCAACCAATGTTTAGCGCTAGGAGCCACCAAGCGCGACAAATAATCTCGATCGACCGCCGAATCGTAAGGGGAAAGTAGGGTGGCCAACAGTGCCGCGATCGTCAGCGCTACAGTCAAAATTAAGCCGATTTTCCCCGAAGTCGATCGCCAAAATCGTTGAAAAGCTGCTTGTGGAAATATTAAGTTTTTCTGCAATTTTAGATTTTCCATCGAATGCTGTCACCAAAAAAACTCAGGACTTATTGCCAAACCTTTTAGGACTGAGATAACTGTGGTGCCCATAAACTGATTAATTCATTGACAAGGGCGAGCAATTCAGATACAGACTCATTGGCTTCGGGCGCTTCAAATCCATGAATAAATCGGTTTCTTACGCTTAAAAGTAGCATTGCTCGATCGTACTCTTCGATTGAAATTTCTCCTTGGGAATACATATGTTTGATCAGAGATACAGTTGGAAATCTTTCAATGGGAATAGTAACTTCCTCAGCTCGTCTACGCAGTAGTGCTTCAATTGTTCCCCAAAGTGATAAAAACGAGCCTTCATTTTCTCCTAATGAAATTAGACGTTCACCCTGTATTTTTCTACTAAAAAATTGTTCCCAAGATAATAGATTGACTTCATTGTCTTCGTCTTTCAGTAAAGCATCTTCAGTAATTAACAAGAAACGCCAGCCTGTATTTTTAGAGACTATTTCAGCAATTTCTTTCAACCTGTCTATGGATGTTTGTCTGGCAGAACGTTTGAATTCGATTATGTAACCTTCGGCTTCGTTCTTTTTTACAATCAAATTTGGACGATATGTCCCTAAATCGAAAGGGATCTGTTCGGGTTCAGGGTCAACCAATACTGTATAGCCTTCTTGTCGGTATTTTTCGGCAATTTTAGATACTGATTTGTCGTGTATTAATTTAGCGGTCATAGATAACTCTCTAATGCTTTTGCTGAATTTATTCTAACGTAAACGCACTCGCATCAGATTCGGGTTCATTGCTTCCTTGATTAGTCGGCGGTTGAAACCGCTACTATACAAACAAAGTCCGCCTGCGCGGACTAAGAAATAAGGGAGATATTTAAGACAGATTAAAGGCTAGATTCACTCATGGCTTAGGCAACAGATTATAGACATCACCTGAAAATTCTGCATTTTTGGGGACAACTTCAAAATTGATAGTATATCCCGATGCACCTTTAATATCTAGTGACTCACGTATGGCCTGACCTCGACCAAAAACCAAATCTTTTCGGATAATACCATCCACGTAAATTTTGACAGATACACGAGTTAAATTAGAGTTGTCAGGTAAACCATAAGCTAGTTTTATTTCACCTGAGTTGTTGATGATTTTACAGGCAAAAGATTTGGGTCTCGATGCCGAAAGTTGAAAATAACTACTCGGTTGTTCAGTGCGCTTAGCAACACTAATTAGGTTATCATAGTCATAGTCATTGTTACCATTCCTAGACACATCTTCGCATTTAACTTCGGTAGTTGTAGCAGTAGGTGTTGGAGGCACGGAAGAAGGAGATGAAGATGAAGATGGAGATGGAAGTGAAGATGGAGATTGTGAAGTTGGAGATGAAGCCTCAATTATTGGTTGACCAGATTTGGTGAATCGAATAATTCTGGTTATGCTTTGATCGTTTTCGAGGTTGATAGTAAAATTTTGAGTTGGATAACCTACCTTACTCAAATTAACACGAACATCTCCTTTGGTGGGAATCCTGACTTTGACATAACCATTATTATCGGTATACTGAGTTTCTGGTGGACCTTTAGCGGTGAATATAATTTTTACATCAGCTAAATATTCTCCCGCTTCACTTTGTGTATACAGTTCAATATTTTGTCGTTGTTCCGAACATAGAGCGGCAGTTTTATCTATACTACATCTAAATTCTGGAACGGTAGCAGCCGTAGCAACAAATGCAAAAAAAGCAATAGGAGTACCTAAAATAAAGCCCCATTTAGTGTAATTAATTGTCCGAGTAGTTGGGCTCATAAATGTTTTTTATCTTGAGTGAAGTGACAACCTACATAAATATCCACGCCACTAAACATTGGGAAACCGGAAAATTTATAAATATCTTGATTAAAGTGATTTTTTAGGATTTGCACTGATTTCCCGATCGCCCCCGACAATATCCCCAGCAACCATCAGCCGTGGGCTCAATCTAAAATCTAAAATCTAAAATCTAAAATCGGAAGACCCTTTAAGATATAGAGAACAAGATCAATTTAAAAGCACAATGACATCAACCCTACTCAAAACCTCAGCTCGATCGCCCCTCAACGCCCCAACAATCCGCCATTTCCCCAACGGCCTCACCGTTATAGCCGAACACTTGCCGGTCGATGCTGTTAACCTCAGCGTGTGGCTCAATTTAGGCTCAGCCGTCGAACCAGACGACATTAACGGCATGGCTCACTTTTTAGAACACATGATTTTTAAGGGAACTCCCAGCATTCCCAGTGGCGAATTTGAGCGCGCGATCGAGCAACGCGGCGCTGTCACCAATGCTGCCACCAGCCAAGATTACACTAACTATTACATCACCACAGCTCCTAAAGATTTTGCCGAACTAGCTCCCCTGCAAGTCGATGTGTTGCTCAACGCCAGCATTCCCGACGACGCCTTCGATCGCGAAAGGCTGGTAGTGTTAGAAGAAATTAGACGATCGGAAGACAATCCCCGCCGCCGCACCTATCAGCGATCGATGGAATTAGCGTTTGAAGTCCTGCCCTACAAGCGACCGGTACTCGGCCCGACTGCGGTAATCGAACAGTTGACAGCGCAACAAATGCGGGATTTCCACAGCAGCAGATATCACCCAGGGGCCATGACAGCCGTAGCTGTAGGCAATTTGCCAGTAGATCAACTAATAGAAATTGTCGCAGACAGTTTTGCAGCAAAAAGTACAGCACAAAACAACAAAATAAATGTGCCTGCTGTCAGCAACTTTCACCCTGAGCCCCAAATCCTGAACTACGGTCAAGAATCGCCCTTTACAGAAACAGTCCGCCGCGAATTTGTAGACTCTGCCCTTCAGCAAGCCCGACTGATCGTGATGTGGCGAGTGCCAGGTTTCATGGAAATGTCCGAAACTTATGCCCTGGACGTTTTGGCGACAATTTTGGGACACGGCCGCACAACTCGCTTGGTGCAGGATTTGCGCGAAGAAAAAGGGCTAGTGTCGTCAATTTCGGTCAGCAACATGACTCAGCGACTCGGCGGCGTATTCTCAATTTCTGCTCAACTACCGACAGAAAACTTGGCTGCAGTGGAAGCAGCCATCGTCCAACACATCCGCACTCTCCAAACCGAACTGGTGACAGATGCCGAAATTTCCCGCATCCGCACTCAAGTAGCAAATCGGTTTATCTTTGGTAACGAAACTCCGAGCGATCGAGCAAGTTTGTACGGTTACTATCAGTCGATGGTAGGAGATATCGCTCCCGCCCTCAACTATTCCGCCTGCATCCAAGCTCAGACTGCCGAGGATCTCCGAGAAGCCGCTGTCAAATATCTGTCTCCCGACGCAATGGGTGTTGTGGTAATTCGCCCCGACTAAGCATAAATCGGACTTCGCCTCAACAGGGCAATTCTGCTATCCTTCTGCTTTTGAGGCATCCAACGGCATTCGGAATTCGGTAGAAACAATGTCAACGCGCACCAGGGATTTTTAGTCAATAGTGCGTGAAATTCGATCGGCTCTCGCCTTGAAGGTTTTGTATCCAATAATTAGTATGAAGCCTTTAAGGTACGGGCGATCGGTAAAATTACCGTAATTTTATGAGACGATAAACTGGGAATTATTGACGAGCCAGCAATTTAGTCTAGGAAAACCGGGTTTATTGGCGATCGTAATTCTAAAATCTAAAATCTAAAATCTAAAATCGATTGAGCGGAAAAATTACCGTAATTTTATGAGACGATAAACAGGGTATTATTGACAATCGAGCAATTTGGTATGGGGCCACCGGATTTATCTGCGGTCGTAATTCTAAAATCTAAAATCTAAAATCTAAAATCGATTGACAGGGGCACGCACGCAAGCATGAAATTACAAAACTTTCTCAACTCAAACATTAGGTACGATGCCAAAGCAATCGCTGCAGACGACGAACTCAGTGGCCAAATTCAAAGCCGCCTCATTGACCTAGGTTTACTGAAGCCTCCTGTAGACGGAATTTTTGGCCCTCTCTCTACCGCCACCCTCCACCGATTTCAAACTCTGATGAAGTGCGGCGAAGCGGGTTTTTTGGGAGCAGTCACAGCCAAAAAGCTGATCGAAACCAAACCAGAGGACATTCCCACACAGCCCCTGATCCTGAAAACGCTCAGAGACACCATTTTTAAATCAAAACCGGTCGCGTCTTCTCAACTTCAGGACTCAGAAAAACAAGTAATACCAGCCGGAAAAGAGTTGGAGATCCTGGCTTTTGCTCCGGCTCGCGGTCACATCCGAGTTGCTCTCCGCAACGAGTCTTTCAAAGGTTCAGGGGTTTGGTATGTTTTCGGAGGACACGCTCAAATTACTCAAGACAGCATTCTGCTTTTTCCGAAACCGAATCCCCCAACTGTCAGGCTGGGCATTCCTTATCTATCGCAAATGGATAACTTCAACAATCCTACAGGTTCTTGCAATGTAACTTCATTAGCGATGTGTATGGACTTTTTGAGGGTGCCACGGCGCAAACAAACCGGGCAATATGAAGACGAACTTTACGAATATGCGATCGCCAAAGGTTACAGTCGCTGGGACCCCTACGATTTAGCAAAGATTGTTAGAGATTACGGCGCTCAAGATTTCTTTACCGAGAATGCAACTATTGATGACGTTCAAGATTGGCTAGCCAGCGGAAATCCCGCTGTCATCCACGGATACTTCACGTCTTTCGGTCACATTATAGTTGCATCAGGCTACGACAGCGAGGGATTCTTCGTCCACGATCCCTATGGCGAGTGGTTCCGAACTGGCTACGATACAAGTGTCAGCGGTGCTTACTTGCACTATACTTACCGCTTAATCCGCAGCCTCTGTATACCTGACGGAAATTTTTGGGTTCATTTTATCTCTAAGTAGTAATTTGTTAGTAGTTAGTGGTTATTGGTTATTGGTTATTGGTAATAACTAACCAATAGTTAACAGTTGACTCTCAGCAAGGTCGGACACGGCCTTGCCCATTGGTATCAACTTCAGCCGAAATATCGATCGGGCCCCAAATACCGCCAGGGGTTTAAACCCCTGGCTCATAGCGAAAGTCCTCTAAAAGAGGACTGAATAATTCATTAGACTTCTCCCGAAATTAGATTTTAGCTTAGGCTTGACTTGGGTTTCAAGTTCTTTTTTGGAGATGTCTATTAGTCCTCTTTTAGAGGACTTCAGCTTTGAGGCAGGGGTTTAAACCCCTGCCGGACTGCGGGTATTACTATTAATTTTCATGCTCAAATCCAACCAAGTCGATCGCGTAATCGGAGCACTGGTAGAAATATAGTCCACTCCGGTTTCGGCTACGCTTCTAATTGTTTCTAAAGTAACATTGCCGGAAGCTTCAATTTTGACCCGATCGCTCTTTTGGCGAATTATTGCCACAGCCTGCCGCATCAAATCACAGGACATATTATCTAACATGATAATATCGGCTTTGTGCTGCAAAGCTGTTTCTACTTCGGCGAGAGTTTCGGTTTCGACTTCGATAGTCAGCGGATAGGGGATAGAATTGCGGATTAGGGCGATCGCCTCTGCAATTCCCCCAGCCGCCGCAATGTGATTGTCTTTAATCATCACCGCGTCATCTAATCCCATCCGGTGATTGCAAGCACCGCCGACTTGAGTTGCGTATTTTTCCAACAATCTCAATCCGGGCGTTGTCTTGCGCGTATCCACTAATTGCACTGGCAAATCGGCAATTTTGTCAACATATTTCTGAGTCAAAGTAGCGATGCCGCTCAAACGCATTGCCAAGTTTAATGCTACTCTTTCTCCGGTTAGCAGCGCATCGAAATTGCCGGAAATCTCGGCAATTACTTCTCCTTTTTCGCACAGTTTCCCTTCTGGTACTTGGGGGATGAAACTGAGGCTGCTGTCTAAAAGTTTAAATGTGCGATCGGCAATTGGCAATCCGGCAATGACTCCCGCTTCTTTGACTATCCATTTAGCAGTACCCTGGATGCTGTTTGCGGGAAATAAGGCCGATGTTGTGCGATCGCCCCTACCGATATCTTCTAGTAGCCAGTTGTGCAATAGGGAGTCTAAAACTATCCAAGGCGGTAATATTGCTGTCATGTTTTTGTTGGTTGTTATATCAAGATCATATCTACTAGGAAGAATAGTCGATCGGGTAATTTTAGGCAAGTTGCAAAATGATGATTGTGTTAGTGCGGGGGCGATTCTACTAGATTAGGACTTACGCATGGGGGTCCAGAAACCGGGTTTTTTAGCGAATCTGCGGGCGGGAACGCTCTTTTCGTAAAAAAACCCGGTTTCTTTGGTTCGAGTGCGTCCAGAAATCTAAATAATGGGGTATTCTGTGGCTGACTTTGGGTGTGGGTGCTTTAATGGAGTAGATGGGTATCGATCGCGAGCAGAAACCATGATACAGCCAGTCATTTTAGAAAAATTAGCAGAACTCCCTGAGTCACTTCAGACAGAAGTGCTTCATTACATTGAGTTTTTGATAGAAAAGCAGGCTAAAAACTCCACTCAAAAAAAGCCGACAAAGAAGCGTTTAGTTGCCGGAACAATGAAAGGAATGTTTGTTCTACCGCTACCTGATGACTTTGATGAGCCACTTAGGGAAACTTAACTTACAAAACTCATTATCGGAGTTAGAGGAAGTATTGCAACAACATAGTTAATGAATGAATGGCATTCAATGTATAGTGAGGTTAGGTGTTGGTGCTATAATGATAGGGATGACTTTACTAAGGAACACAGAAATCAAAGTGGCGATTGAAAAATACAAAGACCAGACTATTGCAGCCGGATTTTGGGTTGCTTTAACGCTTCGTGAGGGCACAGCGCCTCTCCGTAGTTATGTAGGCGAAGTGCAAGCCGTTGATGGTAATGGTATTCGATTGACATTGATAGATTGGATTAGCCTTACCATGTCAGGTTCTGACTTGTTCGTTCCGTGGTCAAACATCGAAGCAGCCTTAATTGCAACGCCGGAACACAATCCAGAGATGTTTGTTGAGCAAGCGAAGGCGTGGCAAAACTCTGTTTCAAGCAAGACAAGCGGGAAATAGAAGTAACCAACCACAGCAAAAATAAGCTCACCTGAACTCCTACAAATTCGCTCGTCGTTGCTCCTCGCTGCACTTCAGGCAGCGAAGAACAAAAAAATCTGGGAATTGCATTTGCTACAGGAACATTCGCCGGTACTGCAACTGTTTTAGCTGCTTGGACTGCTGCAAGTGCTTTGGGAGTAACGGGTACATTATCGGGTGCTGCTGCTATCACTACCACCATCTCGGCTCTTGGTGGACTCAGTTTAATCACCGCCGGTCCAGCTTTTGTTGCATCGGGTACAGCATTTGTGATTTGGTTATTTCTCAAAAGTGGAAAGACACGGGATTCATCGGTGCTGCACCAGTTAGAAACTCGAACCTACACCTATACTGAAAATACCGTTCCGGGTGATTTTGGAGAATTTATTCAAAAGAATGTACGCGATAAATACAAATCGGATAATAGTTTTTCCGCTCCTAATATTCCCTTAGATAAACTATCAAATGCGCTGTCTGCATGGCTATCTGTTTACCCAGATGAAAAGGTAATCGCTTTGATAGACACCAGTGGTTTCTTGACAAATGCGGGGGTCGTTGGGAGCATCTCATATTTGTAAAAAAACTTCTTCTAGCTCCCTCCTTCTTCCTCTTTCCTACTGCCTTCTGCCTCCTGCCTCCTGCCTCAAAACTCCAATTTCTAGCTTGGCTGAAAAAGTGAGATGCTCCCGGGTCGTTTTTACTGACGGACGGCTTCTCTGGACAAACAAATCGAGCGATTACAAAGATTTAGCAAGATTTTTAAAGACGGAAATAAAATTATGCTCACTGCTCTGTGACGATAAGCAGAAGAAGGAGTTGTCTGAGTTGAAAAAGGTAGTTGAGATTTTATCTGACGAGAAGTACGCTACGAATTTATCTAATTTACAAGATTTAGTAGCTATCACCTCTAATGATGAGAAGTTAGGCGAACTTGTTTCTAATGATAAGTAGAAAAACCAATCTTCTCAATTAAAATATGCAGTAGATATTTTATCTAACGAGAAATACAGTAAGAACTTGTCTAAGTTGAAAGATGTTGTAAATATCTTATCTAATGGACAAGATTTAGTAAAAAATTCCCCGGCGCAATTAGTGTCCCAGCTATCTGACGAGCAATATAGGAAGGACTTGTCTAATTTGAAAGAGGTAGTAGGTATGTTCTATAATGAATCTGACAAGGAGAATTTGAGTCAATTGCTTCGAGAAATTGGTCTGAGATATAGCACAGTTTAGGCCGTAACTTTTGCCCGCGATTCGGACTATGAAGAAGGCGGAAGGCGATCGCCCACTATTGACTGCTAAAATTAAGGGCGATCGCTGGTTATGATTGTATTAAAATATGGTTCGATTCCCCCGCCATTCTAGCTTATTTGAAAACAGTCATTAAAACATCACATAACCATCATGCAAACCAAAACGATCGCAATTCGCGTTAATGCTGAGGTTGCCAGAATCTTTGAGGCTGCTTCTGAGGAAGAGCGTCGTAAATTGGAGGCATTACTTAGCCTGAAACTTAGTGATGCAATTCGATGCAAAAGACCCCTAGAGGAGGTAATGAGTGAGATTAGTCGGAATGCTCAAGCGCGAGGATTGACCCCAGAAATTTTGGATTCAATTCTTTGATCGGTAGCTCCTACTCAACAAGTAGCAGCTCGCACTTAAAGAAACAAACTCATATCAACTTGGAAAAAATCAGCTAATTTTCTGGCTTCATCTATTTCGATCGCCCTTCTGCTAACAAAAACTTTATCAACCTCTGTTTCCGTTCCCAAAACAGGAATCAAATCAGATTTCTCCAAATTTCTCGCATCCATTAAATGTTGCAACATTGAAGCAGCATTTCCTGCCGGAATCGGATAATTTTCAGATTCAAATTTTTCAATCAGCGTTATCAAAAGCTCCAGAAATAGCTCTTCCTCCAGCGATCGCATAGGGCGGTGTTCCAGTTCGCAAGCGAGAGCGATCGCGGCCTCGTTTTCTGCTTCATTTGCGATCGGTTTTGGTTGATACCGAACAAGTAAATCTGTATAAGATTTTGCATCAAAAGTACGGATCATTTTTCCACTCATCCTTACTTAGATTGACACAGGTAGCGATTGCTTTCCCTATTTAAGCTACAGTAAAAGCTATATTTTCTAGCACTACATTAGGTACATTTCCACTACCTAAAACCTGTGTAGCCTCTAAAACTTCTATCCCTACCAATAACTCATTTTCCCCAATATTTAAAGTAATTTCGTCAGTTAACTGTAAAGTGCGACACTGATGCTTACCTTCTACAAGTCTAATGTAGAGAGCATCAATTTCGGAATCATAACTAATCTTCCTAAACTTTTACCTCAAAAATAGAATGTATACTACAATAGAGTTAGTGAATCAGGTTTCGTAGTCAGGAACCCAACTCTAAAGAGATTGGGCTTGCAAGAGAAATCAAGTAAGCCATTCTGACCAGCCTAAGACCTTCGAGGTCTACGTTATTTAGGTCACGACACCCTGTGGATGCGACGCTAGTCCCCTGCCCTGTCGCTAGTAGTTAAACAGTTTCAAGGTCACTGAGACAGTGCTGCTAGCCTAACAAGCCCTGATAACATTGGCGAAGCGAACATTACCCCGCAAGGGAGGCTCCACAAGAGCAACATTATGCGTACAGGGTTACAAGGTTTGAGACGATAACTGTCTCGTCGAAAGTGCATTACAAAAGTACACCGAACTAAGTAACTCCAAGGCGGTAATGACAAGAAAGATTCAAGGCGATTGAAACCGCTCGTGTCGTTTCCCTCTCAGGTCTAAAGACTCTGAGTTTCCCACTTACCGAGTTTTTTTATGAAGTACCCACTGCATACAGTTTCCAAGCCAGTCTCAGGTAGCGAAGTTCAAAAACTTGCTCATGCGCTTAAGACTGGCGGTTATGTTGCAAATGAAGCTGCTTTAGCTTTAGCTAAACGGATTGCCGCTCGTCGCCATCGTCGGACAACTGCCAATGCCGCCAAGTAGTAAGTTTGCGGGAGTTGATTTTTCCGATCTGCCTGTCGAGCATTTAACCTCCGAGCTTACCATTTCTGGTCAGGGGTTTCGTTGTCTGCGGGGTGAGTTTGTCACCTACTGGCGACAAGGACGCATTCAGCGAGATATAGATGCTCGTATCAGTCAATGCTGGATTTTACGCTGTGAAGACAGTTTGGCAGGTTACATCACCCTACTCACAGATAAACTGGAATTAGCCGAACAAATCCTGCTTGACGAAGGCGTTCAGTACCAGTCGTTTCCAGCTATCAAGATTGGTTTACTAGCGGTAGATAGACGTGCGAAAGGAGCCGGTCGCCGTCTAGTTGAATGGGCAGTAGAGTACGTTGCAGCGGAGATTTCACCTACAGTTGGCGTGCGCTTTATGACCGTTGACGCACTTTACGACCCGGATACTACTCCTCCCTATGACGCATCTGGCTTTTACGAGAAGTTTGGTTTTCAATTTGTCGATCCTAATGAGTCTTTACCATCATCAGTGCCTTATCGTACAATGTATCTCGATCTCAAGCCATTGATCGATCTATTGAGTATCCAAGATAACGACTAATAACTCACCCAAAAACTAAAGCCCTTTTCCGTTGTTGCGGGAAAAGAGCTTTAATTTATTATTAACCTGGCACTGAGCTATTTTACCGGGCAGTGACCCGCCGAGTATCTTCGCCATAGCAACGTTTAACAACCGAGTTCGGGATGGATCGGAGTGGTTCCATTACATCATAAGCACCAGGAAAGCTTTGAAAACTTTTAATCCTGTGTCTGCGTTTAGCTTAATGTTAAGCTTGATGCGCTGCATCTCTTTCGCTCGACTTAATTACTGTATCAAGTTTTCCCCGGTCTGTCAACCCCAAAGTCAAAAGTTTTTTTCGATCGCCCGAAACAGCCTCCAATAGCCGAGTTTGACGTATTATTTGCCAGTGTTGCCGATCGACCTTTAACTCACAAATCCAAAAAAGCCGCCTCGGTTCCCTGTTCTGTGGGAATCTTCCCGTCCTTCACAAACCACGCCACGACCTGCTTAACTGTTAATTGTTCGATCGCCCTTTCAGATTCTGTCGCAATTTGCCTCTCATCCCGCAAAGACGCCACCACCCTATTCGTAAAAAAGTTTTCACAACTCGCATCAAGTTCGATCGACCCTAAATCTGCTGCTGGCCCAGAATATTGAGATTTCTACAAAGGGCCCAAGACTTGCTGTGGTGTAGATGCCTAATCACTCCCCAAAAAACTAAAGCCCTTTTCCGTTGTTGCGGGAAAAGAGCTTTAATTTATTATTAACCTGGCACTGAGCTATTTTACCGGGCAGTGACCCGCCGAGTATCTTCGCCATAGCAACGTTTAACAACCGAGTTCGGGATGGATCGGAGTGGTTCCATTACATCATAAGCACCAGGAAAGCTTTGAAAACTTTTAATCCTGTGTCTGCGTTTAGCTTAATGTTAAGCTTGATGCGCTGCATCTTTTTCGCTCGACTTAATTACCTTATCAACTTTTCCTTTGTCTGTCAACCCTTTTGTCAAAAGTTTTTTTCGATCGCCCGAAACCGCTGGAATTATCGGGGTTTGAGGCCGGGTTTGGGCGTGCGACCGATCGACCTTTAACTCACAAATCAAAAAACGCCGCCTCGGTTCCCTGTTCTGTGGGAATCTTCCCGTCCTTCACAAACCACGCCACGACCTGCTTAACTGTTAATTGTTCGATCGCCCCTCCCGATTCTGTCGCCATTTGCCTCAACGGCCGCAAAGACGCAATTACCCTATTCGTAAAAAAGTTTTCAAAACTAGCATCAAGTTCTATCGACCACAAATCTGCTGCTGACCCAGAATATTGAGATTTCTACAAAGCGCCCAAGACTTGCTGTGGTGTAGATGCCTAAGAACTCACCAAAAAACTAAAGCCCTTTTCCGTTGTTGCGGGAAAAGAGCTTTAATTTATTATTAACCTGGCACTGAGCTATTTTACCGGGCAGTGACCCGCCGAGTATCTTCGCCATAGCAACGTTTAACAACCGAGTTCGGGATGGATCGGAGTGGTTCCATTACATCATAAGCACCAGGAAAGCTTTGAAAACTTTTAATCCTGTGTCTGCGTTAAGCTTGAGCTAAGTTTGATGCGCTGCATCTCTTTCGCTCGACTTAATTACCTTATCAAGTTTTCCCCTGTCTGTCAACCCCTTTGGCAAAACTTTTTTTCCATCGCCCGAAACCCCCCCCAATAGTCGAGTTTGACGTATTATTTGCCAGTGGGGCCGATCGACCTTTAACTCACAAGTCCAAAAACGCCGCCTCGGTTCCCTGTTCTCTGCGAATCTTCCCGTCCTTCACAAACCACGCCACGACCTGCTTAACTGTTAATTGTTCGATCGGGCTTTCAGATTCTGTCGCAATTTGCCTCAACGGCCGCAAAGACGCAATTACCAAATTCGTAAAAAAGTTTTCAAAACTAGCATCAAGTTCGATCGATCCTTTAATACTCTCATCATTCTTAATCCAATCCATCACCTGCCCATTAGTCACCTCAGCCACCGGCTTCCCAGTCTCCCCAGCAATTTGCTTGAGCACCCTCAAAGCATAAATTGCCACCCGCGCCGAAAACTTTTCCTTCGACGACAGCAGCGCCATATCAACTTCGGCACACTCTTCCGGCTTTAAAAAATCTGCTAGCGGTTCCATATATTAAAAATTAGTAATTGCTAATCGGTAATGGGTAATCCGTGACATCCGTGACATCCGTGACATCCCTTACACTCATCCGTTGTCGAACTTCCATGCGTGACATCCGTTACATCCGTTACAAAATCCGTTGCCGAACTTCTTCCTTCCTCCTTGCAATCAAATAACCGCAGCGGTGTTCCCCATTAATAATCCAGTGAGTCCGCTCCACAGTACAGTCCGGCAACACCCCCGCAAACATTTCCAACTCATTACCGCAGACACTCGGAAAAGTTTCAGCAACATTAGAAATCGCGCAGTTGTGTTCCATCAACACAAATCGATCGCCCTTCCCAGCGCGATCGCAGATCCCAACCTCTACCGATTCTACAGGATAACACTCAGCCATATAGCCTTCAGCCCTGCGGAGTTCCATTAACTTAGTCACCCGCTCTTCCAGCGAACCCGCACCCACCAGCCGCCGATACTCCGTCGCCTTGCGCTGCCACTGTTTTTGCAAGATAGTAATCACTTGCTCGCGGCCGACGGTTTCCGCCAACGTATCCAGAAAAGAGACAGCAAAATCACCGTAACGATTCGGGAATCGATCGCGCCCCTGACTGGTAAGCTCATAAATGTGCTGCGGCCGCCCCATCCCAGCCTGAACCGACTGATACTGAATCAGCCCCTCCGCTTCCAAATCCTTCAAGTGACGGCGAATCGCCTGCGGACTGATATCCAAAGACTCCGCCAACTCAATAGCCGTCCCCTGCCCCCCCTTGAGCAAATATTGCAGGATGTCTTGTTTCGTGGAAGTCTGCTGAGTAGTCTCCATCATCTTCACAAAAAATTATTAATTTGACTTTGACAATATCACTATTGTTAATGTAGCTTAAAATATAGTAAAGCAACAAATCTGTTGTTTAACTTCCCAGAGCAGTCCAGCAGAACTCGCTCAAGCCCTGACAGGCATTGCCCCGTCTGCCATCCAGAGAGCATTATCTAGAACACTGAACACGCAAAATAATGAGTTCTACCACAGTCAAAACCTTAGTCAACCAGCCGTATAAATACGGTTTCGTCACCGACATCGAGTCAGACACCATCCCCCGCGGCTTGAGCGAAGATGTAGTCCGCCTGATTTCCGCCAAGAAAAACGAACCGGAATTCATGCTGCAATTCCGCCTCAAAGCATACCGGAAGTGGTTGACAATGACCGAGCCCACCTGGCCCCACGTCAACTATCCCGCGATCGACTACCAACAAATTATCTACTATTCCGCCCCCAAACAAAAGCCCAAAAAGCTCAACAGTTTGGACGAAGTAGACCCGACACTGCTAGAAACCTTCGAGAAACTCGGCATTCCCCTCTCCGAACAGAAGCGGCTGGGAAATGTCGCCGTCGATGCCGTTTTCGACAGCGTTTCAATTGCCACAACATTTAGAGAAAAGTTAGCCAAAGATGGTGTTATTTTCTGTTCCATTTCAGAAGCCGTCAAAGATTATCCCGAATTAATAGAAAAATATCTCGGCAGCGTCGTACCAGTCGGCGATAACTTTTTCGCAGCCCTCAACTCCGCCGTATTCAGCGACGGTTCCTTTGTTTACATTCCCAAAGGGGTCAAATGCCCAATGGAATTGTCAACCTATTTCCGCATCAACAACGGAGATTCCGGCCAGTTCGAGCGCACACTAATTGTGGCTGAAGAAAACAGTTCTGTGTCTTACCTAGAAGGCTGCACCGCGCCGATGTTTGACACCAATCAACTGCACGCCGCCGTCGTGGAATTGGTAACAATGGACAATGCCGATATCAAATACTCCACAGTGCAAAACTGGTACGCTGGCGACGCCAACGGCAAAGGCGGCATTTACAACTTTGTGACGAAACGGGGTTTGTGTCAAGGAGTCAATTCTAAGATTTCTTGGACACAAGTAGAAACCGGTTCAGCGATTACTTGGAAATATCCCAGTTGCGTGTTAGTCGGCGACAACTCGGTGGGCGAATTCTACTCGGTAGCGTTGACAAATAACAAGCAGCAAGCTGACACCGGCACAAAAATGATCCACATTGGTAAAAATACTCGCAGCACGATTATCTCTAAGGGAATTTCGGCGGGTAATTCATCCAACAGCTATCGCGGTTTGGTGAAAATGGGGCCTAACTCTAAAGGCTCTCGTAATTACTCTCAGTGCGATTCCATGCTGATTGGCGACAACGCTCAAGCGAATACTTTCCCTTATATTCAAGTGCAGAACCACACTGCTAAAGTCGAACACGAAGCTTCTACTTCTAAGATTGGGGAAGAGCAATTGTTCTTCTTCGCACAGCGGGGAATTTCCGCAGAAAATGCTATTTCGATGATGATTAGCGGTTTCTGTAAAGATGTTTTCAATCAGTTACCAATGGAATTTGCGGCGGAAGCTGATAAGCTGTTGAGTCTGAAGCTGGAAGGAAGTGTCGGATAATTTTCGCGGGCAATAAACCCTTCCAGGCCAAGTCCATCGGTGACAACTTAAGCTCCCCGTCCGCCAGGAAATGAATTCCTTGGCTAATAGCTAAACTCCTCTAAACAGGACTAATGAGTTTAAAAATTTTCTTCTCAGTCCTCTTCAGAGGACTTTAGCTTTGAGACAGGGAATTCATTCCCTGGCGGACTATCGGTTTAACGTTAAATTGTCACCAATGGGTACAGCCTAGGAACGAGAAGAAAAAACTGTAAAGTGCATTGAGGCAAAGGACAAAAATAGATGATTGTTGAAAATAGTCAAGTGGTGCTATCCGTCCGCGATTTAACTGCGAATGTGGAAGATACCCAAATCCTGAAGGGTTTGAATCTGGAAATTAAATCGGGTGAAATTCACGCGATTATGGGCCCGAACGGTTCTGGAAAAAGCACTTTATCCAAGATATTGGCGGGTCATCCTGCTTATACAGTAACAGGCGGAGAAGTGACATTTCTTGGTCAAAATTTGCTGGAATTAGCGCCGGAAGAACGCTCTTTAGCTGGCGTGTTCCTAGCTTTCCAATATCCTTTAGAAATTCCCGGCGTTAGCAATCTGGATTTCTTGCGCGTGGCTTACAATGCTCACCGCAAACATCGCGGCTTGGAAGAATTGGATGCTTTTGATTTCCAAGATTTAATCGAGGACAAGCTGGATATTGTCAAGATGAATGATTCTTTTTTAGGCCGCAGCGTAAATGAGGGTTTTTCCGGTGGCGAGAAAAAGCGGAATGAAATTTTGCAAATGGCTTTGTTGGAACCGAAATTAGCTATTTTGGACGAGACTGATTCGGGTTTGGATATCGATGCTCTCAAGATTGTCGCCGGCGGTGTGAATCAGTTGTCAAATGCGGAAAATTCGATGTTGGTGATTACTCACTATCAACGGTTGCTGAATTACATTATTCCTGATTTTATTCACGTCATGGAAGCCGGCAGAATTATCTTGACTGGCCCGAAAGAGTTGGCGCTGGAATTGGAAGAGCGCGGTTATGACTGGGTTGTGGAAGAGGAAGCAGCAGGAGTAGGCGCGCGATGATGAATACGCAAGTTGCGAGTAGGGAAATGTTTTTGACTGATTTGGTGAATCAGTGCAGCAAGTTGGAGGCTGCTAATAGCAAAAGTGCGGCTTACGGGTTGCAGGATTTGCGGGCTGTGGCGACGGAATACGTGCTTTCTTCGAGTTTTCCGACGGTGAGGGATGAGGAATGGCGCTTTACTGATTTGTCGCCGGTGTTGCAAATTCCTTTTCATATACCCCAGAGCAATCAGTCAAAAGTTAAGCTGGCTGATATCATTATGCCAGTGAAAAACCGGGATGATTTACCATTAAGATTGGTATTTGTCAACGGTTTTTATGCGCCGGATTTGTCAACGGTGGAGTCGTTGGTTTTGCCGAATTTGCCGATCGACTTTTACGCAGGTAATCTATCGAATGTACCTGAAAAATATCAAGGGCGCATCAGCGATGTTTTGAGCAAGCACAGACAGCAAACCGAGGTGTTTACCGCGCTGAATACTGCGGGTTTGGCGGATTCTGCGGTGGTGTTCGTACCGGCCAATATGTCGATCGAACTTCCGATTCACTTGCTGTTCCTGACAGCACCAGGTGCATCTGGCACGATGTGCCAGCCGCACTGCTTGGTCATAGCTGAGCCTGGAAGCAATGTGACGCTGATTGAGGATTACGCAACTATCGGTAATGTACCAGCCTTTACTAATGCTGTAACGGATGTTATTGTCGGCGAAAACGCTACTGTGAACCACGTTCGGCTGCAGCGGGAAGGTGGGGAGGTTGTTCATATCGGCAAAAGTGCGATCGAACAATCTCGTAATAGCCGTTACACTTGTCATGCTATCAGCTTGGGAGGCAAAATATCGCGGCACAATTTAGAAGTTTTTCAGCGCGGCGAAGCCACTGAAACAACTTTAAACGGCTTAACCGTAGCCTTTGGCGAACAGTTATCAGACACTCACAGTGTAATCGATTTCAATCACCCCCACGGTACAAGCCGCCAACTGCACAAGTGCATTATCGGCAACAAAGCTCGTGCTGTATTTAACGGCAAAGTTTTCGTTCGCAAAGCCGCCCAATTGACAGATGCCGGACAATTGAGCCGGAATTTGTTGTTGTCGCCAAGAGCTCGCGTAGACACAAAACCGCAGTTGGAAATTGTCGCCGACAACGTTAAATGTTCCCACGGTGCAACTGTCAGTCAATTAGAAGATGATGAGCTTTTTTACTTGCAAAGTCGCGGTTTGGATTTAGAAAGAAGCCGCTATTTGCTAATCGATGCTTTTGCGGCGGAAATGCTCAATCAATTACCGATTCTTGGGGTGGCGAAAATGCTTTCAACCTGCATGGCTATCCAAGGATAAAGGAATTAGCAACAGACGGGAGGGTGTTTTATTACCTTTGCAATCAAAGCCGGAGATCCCCCTAAATCCCCCTTAAGAAGGGGGACTTTGAGAATACTCTTGTCCCTCCCTGGATAAGAGGGACTTTGAGAATACTCTTGTCCCCCCCTTAATAAGGGGGGTTAGGGGGTATCTCCGGGTTTCAGAATACGCCTTATAAGCGAGTTCCACAACAATACTAACTTCAAAAAATATGACACTTATTCAAGAAAAAACACTTGCATCAAAAGTTCGCGGCGACTTCCCTATTTTGAATGAAAAAGTTAACGGTAAACCGCTAGTTTATTTAGACAATGCAGCTACTTCTCAAAAACCCCTAGCTGTGCTCAACGCTTGGCGTGATTACTACGGACAATACAATGCAAACGTCCACCGGGGTGCTCACACTCTCAGCGCCAAAGCGACTGATGCTTACGAAGGTGCTAGAGACAAAGTTGCGGCGTTTGTAAATGCGGCGTCGCGACAAGAAATTGTTTACACTCGCAACGCCACCGAAGCGATTAATTTGGTTGCTTATTCTTGGGGTTTGAGCAATCTGCAAGCTGGAGATGAAATTATCCTGTCGGTGATGGAACACCACAGCAATCTCGTTCCCTGGCAAATGATGGCTCAAAGAACCGGTGCGGTGCTGAAGTTTGTGGAGTTAACGGAAACTAACGAGTTTGACTTGGAACAGTTTAAAACGCTAATTTCCCATAAAACTAAATTGGTGTCAACCGTTCACGTTTCTAATACTTTGGGCTGCATCAGTCCAGTCAAAGAAATCTGCAAAATTGCCCACAGTTTCGGCGCAAGAGTTTTAATTGATGCTTGCCAAAGCGTGCCGCACATGATAGTAGATGTGCAAGCAATAGATTGCGATTGGCTGGTTGCTTCCGGGCACAAAATGTGCGCTCCGACTGGCATCGGTTTTCTGTACGGTAAGCTGGACTTGCTGAGAGAAATGCCTCCGTTTTTCGGCGGCGGCGAGATGATTGCTGACGTGTTTCTCGATTATTCCACCTATGCCGATTTGCCGCACAAATTTGAGGCCGGCACCCCTGCAATCGGCGAGGCGATCGCCCTTGGTGCAGCAATCGATTATCTTAGTAACATTGGCATGGATAAAATTCACGCTTGCGAAGCAGAATTGAATGCTTATATGTTCCAACAATTGCGGCAAATTCCCGAAATCAAAATTTACGGGCCACAGCCAGACAGCAACGGCGAAGGTAGGGCAGCTTTGGCGGCATTTACTGCGGGAGAAATTCACCCTCAAGACTTGTCTACCATGTTAGACCAGGAGGGAGTCGCGATTCGTTCCGGGCATCACTGCACGCAAGCTTTGCACCGCTATTTGAATATTTCATCTACTGCCAGGGCGAGTTTGTATTTTTACAATACTCGCGAGGAAATTGATGTGTTTGTGAAAGCGTTGAAAGAGACGATCGACTTTTTTGCGGGGATTATGGGATAATTTGGTGGGTGATGGTGCGCGGGTAGAAATTGAGAAGCGATCGCCCTTTTTTTGACCGCAGATGCAGGCAGATGAACACGGATGAACGCGGATGAAGAAGAGAGCGATCTCACCCCAAATATAATCAGGCGATAATGTTTGTGTTAAACCTATCAGCAGAAAATTGGGTGGGCAACCAGGATGAAGGTGACTTAATAGAAAGTCCTACTTGGAGTCAAATAGAACAAGCCATCCGCGAGTTAAATGGGAAAACTAAAACTTTAGTTACCTTGGGTGCAGATGACGAGTGTTATATGAGCATTGGTGGCGGCGAATCCGGCAAATATATTGTTAACGTAACTTTTGATAACGTTAGCTTCCACAATTTAGTAGATCCATCAAAACCAGATGCAATAGAAAAGCTAGTTATCGGCGGACAAGAAGGTAATTATTCCGCCCGGATGTGTGTAAATTTAGAGACGGCACTGTTGGCAGCTCAAACATTTACAGTATCAGGACAACTTCAAATATCACTGTCTTGGGAAGAAGAGAAAGAATTAGCGGTGTCATCAAATAAGATTTAACACAACCTAAGTGAAGTGCGATCGCTCTTTCTTCATCCGCGTTCATCAGCGTCTATCCGCCTGCATCTGCGGTTCAAAAAAAGAACCCCCTTTTTGATAGTATCTGGGCCTGTGGTAAAATAAAACTAGAGTTTTCTCAGCTCAAGGAGATTTTGAGATGATTGCTACTACTTCAAGTTTAGCCGAACAAAGAACACTGCTAGAAAACATTAGCTGGCAGACCTTTGAAACGTTGCTCAAAGAAATAGGCGATAAGCGAGGTTATCGCATAGCTTACGATGAAGGGAGACTGGAAATTATGGCGCCACTATTTGAACATGAGAACTACAAAAGCAATTTCGGTAATTTCATCCTGGCTTTAGCAGAAGAACTCGACATTGAAATTAAAAGTGCTGGCTCAACTACTCTCAAACTCAAAAATGCCAAAAAAGGCATAGAACCAGATAACTGTTATTATATCCAAAATGAAGCAGCAGTTAGAGGCAGGCAAGAACTAGATTTAGAAACTGCCCCACCGCCCGACTTAGCAATTGAAATAGATATTACCAGCAGTTCAGTTGATAAGTTTGCCATTTACTCCGCACTTCGCGTCCCGGAACTCTGGCTATATAACGGGCGCGTTTTGAAATTTTATCAGTTGGTAGAAACTGAATATATTGAGCGCGACTTTAGTATTGCTTTTCCCTTTGTATCGGTAGCAGAAATGGCTGGGTTTTTCAGTCGCACTCAAACGATAGGAGAAATTGCTTTGCTGAAATCCTTTAGAACTTGGGTGAAAGGGAAAATATAATATTCTCTAGCAAGGTGCGCCGTGCACACCCTACATAATTAGGTGCTGCGCCCAAGACTATTAAAACTCCCTAATTTCAGGATGGATAAACTGATAACCCGCCGCCTTAATCTTTTGATTCGACACCCTAGCATTATAAGGCCGCACGCTAGGACTTCCATCCCAAGAAACTTTAGGCAAATTATTAGCTTCAAAAATGCGATCGAGCAATTCACCACTGGATAGCGACACATCCCCGACTAAATTGTAAATTCCCTGCAATCGATTTTCCAAAGCAAAAGTTAACCCCCCAACAATATCATCTCGATGCACCCAATTAGTAGCATCTTCCCCCCTACCGGGACGAGTGCTCCCAGCCCAGCCTCCAAAGATTTTAACTAATTCTCGCCCAGGCCCATAAATTCCTCCCAAACGGAGAATGCAGACGTGAAGATTGGGACTAGATGCTGCTAATAAAATCCGTTCTGTTTCTGCGAGAATTTCACCGTTTGGATTAGCCGGCGCGACTGGTGATTCTTCATTTACAAATTCACCTTGGCGATCGCCATACACAGAATAAGTACCCGTATAAATAACCTGCTTTACTGTCGGTATCTGCTGTAAAACCGATACTAAAGTTGTCGCAGTATCTATATAACTTTCCCGATAAGTATGAGGATTTCGGGCACCGACGCACAGCATAACAGCATCTTGTTCTTGCAGTACAGCCGTCATTGCCTCTTTGTCATTTCCTTTGAGCACGGCTACCCGCTGCGCGACACCCTCCAACTCAACTACTCGCGTCGCCGTGGTAGTTGTCGCCGTCACGGTACAATCTGATTTGCCGCGTAAATGTTTGGCTGTCGCAGTACCCACATAGCCACAGCCGACGATCGCAACTTTCATAAAAAATTCTCCATTGTGTCATGTTCTCTCAAATTATTGCCGGTTTCTGAAATCATGGCGCGCTGAGTTTTGTGGTAAAATGCAAAGCGTCGTTATCAATCGGAGTAGCATCGTGTCCGAGAGAGATATTTTTGCCACATCCTCAGAAAGCGAACTTTTAGCTTTTTATGGTTCTTTGTTTGCGATCGCAGCCGCCGATGGTTCCATTGATATTGACGAACTAGATTTGTTGTTTAAAACCATAAATTTAGACAAATTTTCTGACTCTGCAAAGACTCAAATCCAATCCTACACAGCCAGTCCCCCATCACTGGGCGACTGTTTGCAAACACTCAGCCAGTCAGAAGAACCGCTGCGTTTGGGAGTCATGTATTTTTTAATTAACATTGCTGGGGCAAATAAGACGCTGCATCCCGCAGAAAGCGAGGCTATCCAATCCGCAAAAAAACTGCTGGCGGTTTCCGACGTGCAAATCCCAGCCATGCAGGAATTTATCGCAGACATGAAACAAATACAGGAGGCTGCCCCTAATAAAAATCAGGTTTCAGCCTCCTTCAATTCTGCTGTTTCCCAGCTTAAAACTAAGGGTATTCCTCTCGATTTTATCGACCGAAGAGGAACCACAACAAACCTCAGCAACCCCAAAGTTAACTATTCAGATGAAACTTTTTGGACTAAACTTAAAAACTTTGCTTTAACCGCAGGAAGAGAAGTAGTTGAAAAAGCTTTGATTCTCTACTATACGGCTCAGAACCCCAACGTGCCGGCTTGGGCAAAAGGAGTTGTAGTTGGAGCTTTGACCTATTTTATCTCTCCTGTTGATGCCATTCCCGATGTATTAGTTGGTATCGGATTTACGGACGATTTGGGAGTATTGCTGGCGGCAATAGCTACTGTTTCAGTATACATTAATGCTGATACTAAAGAACAAGCCAAACAAAAAATGAAAGATTGGTTTGGCTAATAATATTAGAAGTCATTAGTCATTAGTCATTAGTCATTAGTCAGTAGTCAGTAGTCAGTAGTCAGTAGTCAGTAGTCATTAGTCAGTAGTCATTAGGAATAATTACCAATTACCAATTACCAATTACCGATTACCAATTACCACTTACCAATTACCGAGTTCAGTCTTTAATCGGCTTGCCATCTCGATTGACAATACGGCTTTCACCATCCTTAGCCGTGACATTTTCATAAACCCCTTCATCCCGCTTCACGTACTTGCTGAACCCCTGATTTTTATAATCGGTGTCCGATGTCGGCTTCATCAACCTCGGAGCGCTCAGCAGTCGGCGTACCGGAGCATCTGCGGGAGTCTCCCCGGGTTCGCGCTTAGCCAACTCGCACAGTTGGCCCCAAGTCGAAACTTCCAGGTTCATGCTGTGCCAAACTTCTAACTGCTGGTTGTTTTCGGGACACAAATAATCGTATACAGGCATACTAAGAATCTCGTTTGCAACTACTAAAATTACTAATTGCACGGTTATTGAGAATATTATAGCTCAACATTACTAATAATTCAACCCCAAAAATCAAACTTTACTATTTTTAACGATTGTTGAAACCTTAAATCAGCTATATTATTAACCCAGTGTGCTTGCTCCCGGATGCGATCGAGACAAAGCCCAAAAGTACGCTACCCTGAAATCCTCTGACTCGATCGAACGATCGCACGATCGACGGCTAGCAAATGCCCGCAAGACTTCCCTCAATGCCGTCACAGGATCGATCGTCATTTTCAGACTGTACGCCAATCACAGATTCTAAGTTTCAATTTTATTTATTTACTCACCAGCGAGGATTTACCGATGAGCGATTTCAAAGTTACCCCAGAAGTAGAGCTGAACACAGCTCAAATGTTAGAGCGATACCAACTGCAAGATGAGACAAATCTGCGGCGTTGGGCAAAACTGCACGGCATTAACAGCACTCGCGGTTTCTTCTATCCCAGTGAAGTAGATTTGATGGATCACGCTCACCACCATCTCTACAATTTGGGAATGAGCATTGCCGATTACCAAAGCCTTTTAGACCGGCGCCGCACCCATTCCCAGACACCGGGCGACCAAAATAAAACAGTAGCAAGTCAAGTTGCTGACGAAGCATACGATGCCATAGAAACGCTGACAGATCAGTATGCTGAAGCTATAGATTTAATGGGAGAACGTATAGCAGACCATTTCATAGATGAACTCGATTTATCTGTGATGCGACACCTTTCTCAAAAAGTGAAAGACCGCCGCACTCTCAACGGTCAAGCTAAAAAGCCTAACCGTTTTCTCCAAGTAATTAAAGCCGTGTTGCAACCGAGCAGCGAAAATACGCTTCTGGTTCCCAAAAAAGAGGATGACTCTAGTTTAGAATTAGAACAGCATCATCGGCTCGGCTAGCAGCCGATTTTTGTGAAAGACTAAGAGACTTTTTGTAAAATTTACTGCTCAAATTTACTGAAAAGCACACCCGAACCCTCCCCTTTTCAAGGGGAGGGAGCAAGAGTCAGTCGATTTTAGATTTTAGATTTTAGATTTTAGAATTGAAGCATTGAAGCATTGACCCCACAGATAAATTGGGGGGGCAAGTTTCATCGGATACAGGTTTTTTATTTCTGGGTTCTGAGTCTGCGAAGGAATGAATCACGTGGCGGGTATCCTGGATGCTTTCGGTCACATTTTTTATATTATGAAGGGGAACTGAAGAGAATAAATTAACGTTTCCCAGAAATCTAAATAACTTTTAAACTGATGTTGGGTTTTGCGAATCAGCCAAACCTAATATAACTGGGGACAGATGGCGCGATCGCCCAAATTAGAGATAATATCTGCAGAATTGAACCTGTCAACCTCGCCCAAGGTAAAAAAATGATTAAATCCTGGATGGTAATTGGAGGCGTCGCCTTTGTAGTAGCTTTAGCTGCTAGCTTAATCCCGCCCAGGGACATCCAATGGTTCAACCGCTTGCAGCGTCCGAGATGGCTAGTATTTGAAAGAGCAATTCCCCTAATTTGGACAGTAATTTTTATTTGTGCAGCTTGGTCAGCAGTGATTGTCTGGGAAAAACAACCAGGAACTCAGGAGACTTGGCTGAGAATGGGTTTGTACCTGCTTTTAGAAATAGTAACTATGTCTTACACGTCGGTTATGTGCAAAGTTAGGAGCCTAAAAGTCGGCACAATAATCGGCGGAACGGGCGCTATTTTAAGCGTAATCCTAGCTTTAACTGTGTTGCCAGTTTCCGAGCCAGCCGCCCTGTTATTACTACCTTACATACTTTGGAGTCCGATCGGCACTTACACCACTTGGGTAATGATGCACCTCAATCCGGCGGATGTTTAGCCTCTCATGGAATTAGTCATTTTAATGGGATTGCAAGCATCGGGAAAAAGCACATTTTTTCGCGACTATTTAGCGGCCACGCACGTTTTGGTCAGCAAAGATTTAATGCCAAACAATAAAAATAAATCACGCCGACAAATTCAATTAATTGAAGATGCACTGCAAGCAGGTCATTCAGTCGCTGTTGACAACACCAATCCCGAAGTTCTCGATCGCAAGCCGCTGATTGATATGGGTCGCACTTATAATGCCAAAATCATCGGTTACTACTTTGAATCAATAGTCAGCGACTGTTTAGCTCGAAATCAAAAGCGATCGGGCAAATCTCAAGTTCCAGACATAGCAATTTATGCTACTATAAAAAAAATGGTATTGCCCAGTTACGGCGAAGGGTTTGAACGGCTGTTTTGGACCCGCATAGCAGAAAACTTAACCTTTGAAGTAAAAACCTGGCCTGCAGAGGAAGTTATTCATGGACAATCAGACATTTGAAAAAAAAATGCGCGAGCTTGAATATTTTCACAGCCTGCGTTTATTGCCGGGAACTCACACAGTAATTCGCGCCGACGGTCGCAGTTTTTCAAAATTTACTTCCTCCAGTTTTGATAAGCCTTTCGACTTAAAATTCCACGAATTAATGGTGGAAACTGCCAAAGCGCTCCTGTCAGAACTAGACGGCATTTACGCTTATACCGAAAGTGACGAAATCTCAGTTTTGTTTCCTCCAGATTGGGATTTATTTGACCGCAGCTTAGAAAAAATTGTCTCTATTTCTGCCAGTATTGCCAGTGCAACTTTCACTCGCGCCGCCCAAACAGCAGTCAGTTTTGACAGCCGCATTTGTTCTGCAGCCAACAAATCGCAAGTAGTAGATTATTTTCTATGGCGCCAAGCAGATGCAGCGCGCTGCGCTTTGAATGGCTGGAGTTATTGGATGCTGCGAAAAAATGGCGAAACGGGTGAAAATGCAGCAGTTATATTAGAGAAACAATCGGTGGCTTTCAAAAACGAATTGCTGTTTCAAAACGGAATTAACTTTAACGAACTGCCGGCTTGGCAGCGCCGGGGAACGGGAGTGTATTGGGAAAAATACGATAAACCAGGTTATAACCCGATCGAAAACAAAGAAGTTGTGGCAGTGCGGCGGCGACTCAAAGTTGATGAAGATTTGCCCATGAAAGAGGAATACAAAGAATTTATTTACCAATTTTTAAATGTTGGCGATTAACGATTAAGGATCTCTTGTCAAATCCGCTGGCAATTGATGAATTCTTAGTTTGTTTTAACTCACATCTTGCAGCATTCTCAAGAACAGGCAAGATGCCTGTTCCACAAGAAAATTCACTCTTTGTGGAACAGGCATCTTGCCTGTTCATAAAAGGCTTATTGACAATGGTGCAAGATGTGAGTTTTAACCGAATGCAAGCTGTGAGACGGGGGTTTAAACCCCCGCCCAATGTCGGGCAAACCAGTTAACCTAGCGATTGCCAGAGCTGGTAGGAGGCTCAGTTTCCGGCGGTTCAGGAGGGGGAGATTCAGACTCAGGAGGGTTCAGCGACTCCTCCCAAACTTTGATTTGCGATCGAGCTTGCTCAAAAGCCCGAGTACCCGAAGGAATTTTCTTCAAAGTCGCGATCGCCCCAGCCAGATCCGACGACGACTCTTCCACACCCAGCGCCAAAATCCGCTGACTCCACTCATCAATCGCCTCACTCGCCTGCCACCGGAGCGAACTCGACTCCGGCACCTGACTTGCCAGCGCAATTGCCGTTTGCAAAGCGTCAGCAGTCCCGGATCTGGCCGTCTGACGGGCGCTCTGCAAACCTTGCTCGCCCTGAAATTGAGCCTCCCAAGTCCGAATGTTCGATCGAGCTTCCTCATAAAGCACCCGTCCCGATCGAATCCGGCGGGCCATCTCAATTGCCCCCGCCAAATTGCCGCCCGCCGCTAGCTGCTGAGCTCTATCCAAAAACGGCTGGTCAACAAGCCGCTGTCTCCTCTCGATCCAAGCTTGAATTTTGGTTTGAGCTTCCACGTAAAGCGCCCTACCTCTAGCGATCCGAGAAGCTTGAGCAACGGCCGCTTCCAGAGCATTCGGATCGCCCGTACTCGCCAAATCGTTCGCTCTTTGCAAATACGGACTGTCTTCCAGCAGCTCGATTTGACGGCTCAAAGTGGTAATTTGACGGCGAGCTTCCGAAGCGCGGGGATTTGATTCCGGGACTGTTTGCAATTGCGCGATTGCAGCCCTCAAATCATTGACCCCACCCGGCGCCGCCAGCCTGCTTGCCATATCCAAAACTTTCACATCAGCCATTTCTTGTTGCCAGCGGCCGACTAAATCTTGAGCTTGCTTGTATAAAGGGCGGCCGGACTTCAACTTTTGAGCAATCTCGATCGCCTTGGAGAAACCCTCAACAGAGCCAGTCAAAGCCTGAGAAGTAGCATTCGCCAACTCATTAAAATCTTGTACTTGTTCCCTTAAATTTGCCGACTCAGGAATCTTGTTTGCGATCGCGATCGCCTCCTGCCAATCCCCTGCCTGCAAGCGTTTTTGCGCGATCTCCATAATTTTCTTGCTAAATTCCGCGATCGCCTTATTGGCAGCTTGATACAAATAACTGTTTTGATCAATTCCCTCAGCTAGCTTAATCCCCGTCACCAGATTGTCGAGACCTCCCTCGGAGGCTTTATTCCGGGCTTTTACCAACTTATTGCCCTCAGCCCGAGTCGTCTGAATTAGCTTAGTCAATTCCTCGTACTTAGCCGATTCCCAGAAAGTATTTCCCAAATCCAAAAGCAGAGTAGCTTGGCGGAAAGCCAGCGGCCACTCTTCCTGACGCAAGTGGTCTTCAGCCGTGCGGTAAATTTTCTCTGCATCGCTCCATATCGACTGCCACTTTTCAATCTGCTTTTCCACCTTCGGGTAAGCGGGAACGTTTTGAGGAACCTTACGAGCGAGCGCAATCGCCTCCTCCAGCTTTCCTTCTTGGAAACTAGCATTTCCCAGCCTGAGAATATCCTCCGACCACCGATCGATTTGAGTGTTAATTCTCGGCCGCAGCGGATGGTCTTGTGGCAAAGCATTCACTAATTCGATCGCCCTGAGCAAATCATCCGCCGTCCGCTTGCTTGCTGCTTCTTGAGCGCAAAAAAAGCGATCGTTAGCAGAAGCCGTCGGCCAAAAAATCTTTGAGCAATTGGACTGCGAGGTCAGGTTGAGCAAAGAGGCAATTGCCACAAACCCCATACCCACCGATAGCATCAAACTCAGCGCCAGCCAAAACTGCCACTTATTCGACCAGTTCCGCCACAACGGATTGTGTTCCCCCGGCGGCTGCGAGTTTTCCCCAGACAAATTCGGCGGTAGTTCCAGATGCCCTCCCGGCAGTTTTCCCGAAGTAACCAACTCTCGGAGCTCTTTAAGTCGTTGGGCCCGGTTTTTCCTTGCTGGTAAGCGCACCAGCGACGAAGTATCCTTTGTTGACTCCAAGGATTCTGATGCAGACCAACGGCCTGATGTTTTGCGATCTTGACTCATATCCTCACCACAAACAACAACCAGCCTGTCTTAATTATTTCAAAACAGCGATCGCTGCTATTGACTGCTCTATAGAATGTATTCATAAAAAAACTCGGTAAGTGGGAAACGAGCGCGACTTCAGTCCTGAGAGGAAAACGACTCGGCGATTTCAATCGCCTTGAGTCTTTCCCCTTTCGGGTTGGAGGGGTATGGTTGCCCCTCCGATGAGGTATGGTTGCCTCAGTCTCCCTTGCGGGGTAATGTTCGCCTCGACCTGGTTATAAAGGCTTGTTAGACCTGCGACACTGTTTCAGTGACTTTAAAACTGTTTAATCGCAGGTGACAGAGCCCAAAACTGGCGGATCATTCGCCGGTGTCGTGACCTAAATAACGTCTCCTCTTGCGAGGGGTCTGGTCAGCATAGCTTGCTCGATTTCTCTTACAAGCTCAGTAGCTTTAGCCCGCTCGTTACTGACCACTTTTAAATACTCGTGCAGGCGAAAGACTAAAAGAGCTGATCGCCAAACCGCAAAAATCAAAATTTTGTGATTAGGTAATTGATAATGCGTAATTGGCAATTGGTCAAGGCCGTCATCCCTAACTCGCACTCAATAGAGCCAATTACACATTATCCTCTCAAGAACCGGAGTTTGATCGCAAATCGCCGATGAGTTCCGCAAGTTGGTCGCTATTAGCTTTGTAAACCTCGTTGCAGAAATGGCACGTAGCCTCAGCCCCCCCATCTTTTTCAATCATGTCTTGGAGTTCCGCTTCGCCCAACATTTTCAGAGCTCCCAAAACTCGATCGAACGAACAGCCACAGTCAAAGCGCACCATCTGAGTTTCCGGGAAAATTTCCAGCCCCATATCTCCCAGTAACTCTTCGAGAATCTGGTGCAGCGTTTTGCCCGATCGCAGCAGTGGCGTAAAGCCCGACAATTGAGCAACTCTAGATTCTAAAGTTTGCACCAATTTTTCGTCCGTTGCAGCCTTCGGCAGAACCTGCAACAGCACACCCCCAGACGCTTCTACCCCGCCCGCCCCCACAAACACCCCCAAAACCAGAGCCGAAGGCGTTTGCTCCGAGGTTGCCAAATAGTGAGTCAGATCGTCGCCAATTTCGCCGGAAACCAATTCTACCGTACTGGAATAAGGGAAGCCGTATCCAACGTCCCGCACCACGTACAAATAACCGTCACCTATTGCCCCGCCGACATCGAGTTTGCCTTTAGCATTGGGTGGCAATTCCACTTCGGGATTGTCCACATAACCTCGAACCGTTCCATCCAGTCCCGCATCAATCAGAAGCCCGCCCAGCGGCCCATCTCCTTTGATGCGAATGTTGACTCTCGATTCGGGCCGCTTCATGCTGGAGGCGAGTAACAGTCCCGCCGACATCGTGCGGCCGAGGGCGGCTGTAGCCACGTAGGAGAGCTTATGCCGCTGTCTTGCTTCTTCGGTGAGGCGGGTGGAAATGACGGCTACAGCGCGAATTCCGCCCTCTGCGGCTGTAGCGCGAATTAATTGATCGGCCATGAAAAACCTTACTTTGTCTTTTAATACCTTCTTGAACTATTTTAGAAGTTCTTGAAGGTTGTGGCAGCAGATAGCAGCAGTTGAGTCGGCGGGCCTGGGAGTGCGATCGAACTTGTTTTAACTATCAAAGCAATAATATTACATTTCGCAATTTATGTTTATAAAATTTAAAAAAATTTTTGAACAAATAAAACTCCCAGCCGTGTATGCTTTGCTACATAGAAAGACAAAAAGAGTAGATTTACAGAATTTCGCGCATTGATTTGTAGCGTCAGTTTTTATCCAAACGGATCTGCATTTATCTGCGCCTGTATGCGGTATTTTTTTACTTTTCAGTTAAATTTTCGATGGCGATTTTGGTTAACTGCTAAAAGGTTGTGAGGAGATATGAATAATTTTCAAGACGTTTTGTTGCCTCTGCAAAAGCCATTTGAAATTAATTCAGAATTAACGGAAACCAGTTTATTCACGTCAGGAAAGTTACTAAATTCAAGCAATATTGCCGACACTTCCAACAGCATTGCCGTCCCAGTTTCACAATCATCCACTATCAATTTTTTAACATCACCAAAAGTTGAAGATGGCAATAGTTTTGAACAATTTTTAACACAACCGCAACTCTTGGGGGCAGCCCCAAATGCCTCGTCCTCAGCCTCCGCAAGCAGCGACATCTTAACCGGCGAAAAAGTAGAAACACAAGCTAGCCGCACCGTTTGGAGCCAACTCCACGGCGCATCCACCCCCGAACGGCAGGCAAAAAATAGCACCTTGCCAGCCGGAGTTTTCCAAGTCGGTGCTAGCGGACAAGTCAGTGCAGACTACCTGTTCGATGGAGGATACTACCAAGGGGAGCTGGCCATTTTCAGCCTCACGGGAATGGAAAACTTAATTCCCGGTTCGGAAGCCTTCCTGCTAGAGGCATCCCGCAGAGCTCTTACCAATTCCACCCTAGGTCACGTTGTCATCCGCGACTCTACCGAAGGCGCAAAATTCAGCGGCTCAATGCCAGGAGACTATAATTGGGGTTCCGGGCCCTACACCGGCCTCAAAACCTTCACCATGACACCGGGGGACACCTTCGCGGTTATGGTGATTCCCAACGGCACAATACAAATATCTTATGCCAATCAATGGCTGTGGGAACTCTTCCCCGAACACCGTCCTTTATTCTCCGTCCCCTCAACTAATCCCAGCTTCAGCAGCTACCAGCTAGCACTCAGCGACGTTACAGGTACGGGCAATACCTTTGCCATTGAAGACGTGCCCGTGGCCCAAGCAGACGGCGACTACAACGACATCATCTTCAGCTTTATCGGCGCCACCGGCAGCGCCACCCCACTCGATACCGCCATCAACCCAGCCAGAGAATGGCGCACCACCCCTCTGGGACAGCAAATTATCAGCTACGCTAACAGCTTAGTTCCCAACGATACAGCAGCGCCCGCAATTTCCGCCACCTTAACCAACGACACTGGAACATCAAATAGCGATCGCATTACCTCCAATCCCACCATCGGCGGTACGGTCACCGACAGCAGCAGCATAGCCAGCTTCCGTGCCGGTTTCGACGACACTCCCATTGCCGAATTCGCCGACATCACCCCCCTCCTCAACAGCAGCGGCAGCTTCACTCTGGGCCGCACCCAACTCGAAACCATCCGCCGCAACCCCCTCAGAGATGGCATCCACACCCTCCGCCTCATAGCCACCGACTCCCGTGGCAACACATCAAACACTTTGGGCCTCAACTTCACCCTCGACACCGCCGCACCCCAAACCACCCTGCTGACGCCAATTTCCGGAGGCAACCACAGCAGTACAGCCCGACTCATCGGTACGGCAACCGACACCGGGACAAATCTGTCCAACCTGCAATACTCCGTCGATGGCGGCAGCCTTAATACCCTGAACCCAGACACCAGCGGTAAGTTCGACGACTCGCCTCCGAACTCGCCCCTAGCTACCGGCAGCCACACTGCGGTTCTAGAAGCAACAGACACCAGCGGCAACAAAACATCTCAAAACATCAACTTCCAAGTCACTAACAGCTTTACCGTCGCCCCCCCACAAACAACAGGTTGGGCAGCAGCATCAACAGACACTGTACTCCTGGCCGAACGCAACAGCAAACTCGTCCAAGCCGTAGTACCCGTGCAATTAGGGCAAACCACAGGCAGCCGCACCCTGCGGTTCCAACTGGCAGCCGACTTCGACAAAACAGATACAGTTTCAGCAATTGAAGACTTGTTCCAAATTTACCTCGTTTCCCCAAACGACCCCAACCAAACCCTACTAGACGGAGGTACACTCGGAACCCCGCTATTTTCCCTAGCCGGCAGCAAAGCCGAATTCGTACCCGGACGAGTGCGGTACAGCGGTGACACCGTAGAAATCGATTTGAGCAGTTTGAACAACAGCAGCAGCGGTAATCTGCTGTTCAGACTAACCGACAGCGACACCGATACCGGCAGTACCGTAGAAGTCAAGAACCTCACCAACACCGTCGATGAAGAAGGTACCGCCAGCCCAGTCTTTCTGCCAGCGCAGAACAAAACCGCCAGCGGTGGCAGCCTCGATACCGACAACCTGACAGCGGCCCCTGATTTAAAAGTAAATTTCAGTCAGGTACAGTTTGACCCCGCCACCGGCAACTACAAAGCATCAGTACAGGTACAAAATACAGGCAGCCCCGTCAGCCGCAGCGTAGCAGTAGTTTTCCCCGATTTGCCAGCCGGAGTAACCCTGCAAAATCCCGACGGTACCGACAGCAGCGGCAAACCCTACATCAATTTGCGCGGTGCTATTCCTGCTGGGGGATTGGATACTGGGGCTATTTCAGATGCTGTAGAATTAGTCATCAGCAATCCCAACTTTCAGAAATTTTCCCTCACGGCTACCGCCATTGCCGGTGCCGCCAATCAAGCGCCAAACTTGGCTGCAATCGAGTCCATCGACGTTAAAATCGGAGAAACTTTCAAGCTGCCCCTCACCGCAACCGACTCCGACGGCGACCCCATTAGCTTTGCCATCAAATCGTCCACTCCTCTACCCACGGGGAAAATCACCGGCAACGGCACCCTAGAAATTTCTCCCACTCCCGAAGAAATCGGAACCTACAACTTTACGGTAGTCGCTAGCGACGGAGTTTTAGAAACTTCTCGACCTGTTACAGTTAACGTTACCCCTTCGACTGCCGGCCTCACTCGCATTTCAGGAGTAATTCAAAACACCAACCAGCAACCCTTAGAAGGTGTGTTGGTGGGACTCGGCGCCTTGCGGGCAATAACAGCAGCCGACGGTTCCTTTGAAATTCTGCGGCTGGAATTTCCCAATTTGGCGGAGCTCGGACTTCCCGAATTAGTGCCGCCAGACACCCTGCTAATTTACGGCGACGGCATTACAGGCGAAGACAACTACCCCTACATTGCCGAAAAACTGCCGTTGTTATTGGAACACGAAGTTTACTCCAACGTCAACAACGTCATCTCTCGTCCGATTTACCTGCCGCCGATCGACACCGCCAACGGCAAAAACATCAACCCAGCCGCCGACACCACTGTCACCACCGCAGCGATTCCCAAAGCATCCGTATTTGTCAAAGCCGGTTCCCTCCAAGATGCTGAAGGCAACCCCTACACCGAAAACCTCAGCATCACCGAAGTTCCCACAGAATTAACCCCCGCCGCCCTGCCGCCCAACCTGCATACCGACTTGGTAGTCACCATTCAGCCGGGGGATATGGTGTTTACCACTCCAGCCCCCCTCTCTTTGCCCAACCGCGCCGGATACTCCGCGGGTACGACAATGGACTTGTGGTCGATTAACCCCACCACAGGCTTCTTCGACAATGTAGGCACCGGTAAAGTCACTGCTGACGGGAGTGCAATAGAAACTGTTTCAGGCGGCATCCGCAACAGCAGTTGGCACTTCTTCGCCCCCCCAGCACCTTCGCCCAGAAATCCGGGTCAAGACCCCCGCAATCCCAAAGACAAGTGCAACGAATGCAAAGCAAAAGGCGGCTTAACCTCTTCCGTAGAAATGCACTCCGGGGCAGTCATCGAAACCCACGACCTCGTACCTTACCAGTCAATGGGAGAAACCCGCAGCTTAACTCTAACCTACGATTCTCTCAGAGCAGACCC